>JBBSRE010000339.1:0-3540 GCA_038243365.1 Burkholderiales bacterium
CACATAGATCAGGCTGTTGATGTAGCCCGAGTACCAGGCCGGGTCGGTGAAAATCGTGCGGTAGTTGTCCCACGTGAAATGCTGAGGGAAAAACGAGAAGCTCGACAGGATGTCCTGGTTCGTCTTGAAGCTCATGTTGATCATCCAGTAGATGGGCAACAAGGCAAAAATCAAATACAGCGCCAGAAAAATGGTGCGCTTATGGAAGCGTTTTTCATGCATGGCCGGCTCCTTCGTCGGTAGTGGTTCCCACGCGCTGCATCCAGTTGTAGAGCACGAAACACAACAGCAGAATGATGAAAAAGTAGATCAGCGAAAAAGCGGCTGCAGGCCCCAGGTCAAACTGCCCAACAGCCTTCTGGGTCAGGTACTGCGACAGGAACGTGGTGGCGTTTCCAGGCCCGCCGCCGGTCAGCACAAACGGCTCGGTGTAGATCATGAAGCTGTCCATGAAGCGCAGCAGCACAGCAATCATCAGCACCCCGCGCATCTTCGGCAGCTGGATGTATCGGAACACCGCGAATTTGCTGGCGCCGTCAATGCGCGCAGCTTGGTAATACGCATCCGGAATCGAGCGCAGGCCGGCAAAGCACAGCAGTGCGACCAGCGGCGTCCAGTGCCACACGTCCATCGCCAAGACCGTCAACCAAGCCTGCGTGGCATTGCCGGTGTAGCTGTAATCAAAGCCCAGCGCATCAAGACCCGCGCCCAGCAGACCAATGTCGGTACGGCCATAGATCTGCCAGATGGTGCCCACCACGTTCCAGGGAATCAGCAGCGACAGCGCTACGGTCACCAATACCGCGGACGACTTCCAGCCCTGGGCGGGCATGGATAGCGCCAGCGCGATGCCGAGCGGAATTTCCACCAGCAGCACGGAAAAGGAGAAGACTAGCTGACGAATCAGTGCTTGATGAAGTTCTTCATCGCGCATGACGGAGACAAACCATTCGACGCCGACAAACACGCGGCGATCAGGCGAAATAATGTCTTGCACCGAGTAGTTCACCACCGTCATCAAAGGGATGACCGCGGAAAACGCGACGCACAGCAGTACGGGAAGAATCAGGAACCAGGCTTTCTGGTTGACCGGCTTGGTAGTGGTGCTCATTTTTTAACCTCTGTGCTGCGCAGGTCGGTGCAAGCGTGCATGGGGCGGCCCGGCGTTTCGCTCATGCGAGCAACTCCTCATTTCGGTAGAAGCAGGTGTGCTCGCTCACTACCCGCAACCACACTGTTTCGCCCACGGCAGGCAGCGCTGTGTCGGGATCAAATCGGGCGCGCAGCACCTGCCCGGCCACTTGCGCAGTGAGCATCAAGGAAGTTCCCAAGTCCTGCACGCGGACTACCTCACAGGGCAGCGCGCCGGCAGCTCCAGGCTCGGTGCGATTCAGGTATTCCGGCCGGATACCAAGTTGCAGTGGCCCGGCAGGCAGCTCGCGACCCTGCGGCACGGCCAACGAACACTCCGCCACTTGCAACTGCGCCTGCGCAAGTTGCGCCGGCAAAAAGTTCATGCCCGGCGAGCCTATGAAATGACCGACAAAGACATGTTGCGGCCGCTCAAACAATGCGTCTGCAGCGCCCACTTGCACCGCGCGGCCACGGGTCATCACGACCACCTGGTCGGCAAAAGTCAGCGCCTCGACCTGATCGTGGGTGACGTAGATCAGAGTGAGCTTGAGCTCGTGGTGAATTTGCTTGAGCTTGCGCCGTAGTTGCCACTTGAGGTGCGGGTCGATCACGGTCAGCGGCTCGTCAAACAATACCGCCGCCACATCGGCCCGCACCAGCCCACGGCCAAGTGAAATCTTCTGCTTGGCATCCGCAGCCAAGCCGGCAGCACGCTGATCAAGCTGGTCGCTCATCTCGAGCATTTCGGCGATGACGCCTACGCGCTCGCGGATTTGCGCCTCTGGAACCTTGCGATTGCGCAGTGGAAACGCCAAGTTCTGCGCCACCGTCATGGTGTCGTAGATCACGGGAAACTGAAAAACCTGGGCGATGTTGCGTTCCTGCGGGCTGGCGTGCGTAACGTCCTTGCCGTCGAACTGCACGGTACCTTGAGAAGGAACCAGCAAGCCGGACATGATGTTCAGCATGGTCGTCTTGCCGCACCCCGATGGGCCTAGTAACGCATAGGCGCCACCATCGGCGAATTCCATCTTGAGCGGCAACAGCGCGTAATCTGCGTCAGTCTGCGGGTCGGGCTTGTACGAATGCGCAAGATCCAGGGTGATGCGTGCCATCTCAGTGTCCTCCCGATCGGTGCGGTGCAAGCAGCAAGGATTCGTCGGCGCCGAACACGTACACCTGACTGGGATGCACGTGCAGCTGTACTGGCGCCCCCAGTTTGAAATAGTGCACCCCCGGCACTTGCGCAACCAAGTCGCCCATGGCTGACGACACATGCACAAAAGTGTCCGAGCCTGAAATTTCTGCCAGCTCCACTTGACCTGAAAACCCGAGATCGCCGTCCCGCTCCTTCAGGCGCAGCGAGCTGGCCCGTACTCCCACGGTGTAGTGCGTCTGCGAGCCCAGCGCTTCCAAGTCAAGCCGGCCGAGCTCTGGGCCCGAGTCAAGCGCAAGGCCAGTGGCGCTGCGCTTGGCGAGCAGCAGGTTCATCGGCGGATCGCTAAAGGCGCGGGCAACACTGAGTGACGCCGGGGTGTGAAACACCTCGGCAGTGGGGCCGTACTGCAGCAGGCGCCCCTCATGCAACACAGCGGTGTAACCCCCGAGCAGCAAGGCTTCGCCCGGCTCTGTTGTGGCGTACACCACGGTGGAATCACCGGCGGCAAAGAGTTGAGTCAGCTCGTCGCGCAGTTCTTCGCGCAGCTTGTAGTCCAGGTTCACCAGCGGCTCGTCCAGCAGCATCAGCGGTGCGCCTTTGGCCAGCGCACGCGCCAGGGCTACGCGTTGTTGCTGGCCGCCTGAGAGCTCAGCAGGCAGCCGGTCGAGAAACATCTCGATGTGCAGGCGTTCGGCAAGATCACGCACTGTGGCGTCGATGTCCGTCTCGCGCCGAAGCTTGAGCGGCGAAGCGATGTTTTGCGCTACGGTCATCGACGGGTAGTTAATGAACTGCTGGTACACCATCGCCACATTGCGCTTGCGCACTGGCATGCCGGTGACGTCGACTCCATCCACCACCACGCGGCCGCCACTGGGCTCGTCCAGGCCCGCCATGATGCGCATCAGGGTGGTCTTTCCCGCTTGCGTCGCGCCCAGCAGCACAGTCACCATGCCGCTTTGGAGCGACAGGTCCATGGGGTAGATCCATGTCTGGGCGCCAACTTTCTTGCTGACCGCTTGCAAAGCCAGTTCCATTACGCCTCCAGAGGATCTTCAGCCACGTAAGTGACCGAAGGTGATGAAGTCGAATTATTTCGCATGAGTTCATTTTTGTTCCTTTTTATTCGTTTTGCATCCACGTTTACCCTCGAACGATTCTTTTTTGTTCGATTTACAGTGATACCTGTGAACAGCAACCCCAGACAACTCCAACTGCTCAAAGAAGTCCAAGTCCGCCAGTCGGCG
>JBBSRE010000340.1:0-3525 GCA_038243365.1 Burkholderiales bacterium
GATGGCAATGTGATCGAGCTCAAGGGCCCCGCGGTTAGGCTTTAGCCATTCTTTCATGCTGAATCCGTTTCACGGCCCAGCTCACTGAGGCAGCGCAGATGTCCCTCGAAGTCAAGATTCCACCTCCCGTAGTGACCGTGGCCACCGCAGCCATCATGTGGGGCATATCGCGGCTTCTGCCGGGCATCGCCCTGTCGACAGACATTCGCTGGGCGGCGGCGCTCGCCCTCGCGGTGGCGGGTTTGGCTATCGGCATTGCAGGCGTTATGTCGTTTCGCCGTGCGCGCACCACGACCAATCCCACCCAACCCGACAAAGCATCCGCATTGGTGTGTGCAGGCATCTACCGTTTCACCCGAAACCCCATGTATTTGGGCTTGGTGTTCATCTTGGTGGCGTGGGCTGTCTTTCTGTCTTCGGCTTGGGCGTTGCTCGGGGTGGCAGGCTTCGTGCTCTACATGAGCCGCTTCCAAATTGCACCAGAAGAGCGCGCACTCTCGAGAATTTTCGGTGGTGAGTACGACGCATACACAACCAGGGTGCGTCGGTGGCTGTGAGCCGTTTCTCGCGAACTTACGTCATCGGTCCGTTGCAAGTTTTTGCCTTCATGAGCCTCCGCGCAATGAATGTTTTCCGGTTCACCAAAAACCGGTTGCATCATGATTGTCGAGCGCCCTCCGTGAGAGCTGCGGCAGTTTGATCATCCAACAGAGGCCACCACATCATGCTGTTCGCTGTGATCTTTAACGACAAAGTGGCCCACGAACATGTGCGCGCAAAACACCTTCGAAGTCATATCGAGTGGTTAGAAAAAAATGAGGCTGTCATATTGATCGGTGGCTCGCTTCGGCACCAATTGGACGAAGTGCCGAAAGGTGGTTTGTGGATTGCAGACGCGCAGTCAAAAGTCGAGCTTGAAACACTGCTGAGGACAGATCCGTTTTATACGGCGGGCCTGCGTGAAAGCTACGAGGTACTGCATTGGTCCAAGGCGAAAAGGGAGCGCAAGGTGCTCATCTGATGCCCAACCCATCTGTCGGGTTGACCCGCACTTGCAGGCGCCTGCGCCCTGACCGTTAGGCCGAAAAGCAAGGCTCCACGCTGGGTCGCTGCAGTCTGATTGAAATTTGATAGCTCTCCGCGCTTATGCTCCGGGCGCTTGAGGCCGATTCCACTATGCAAATTTATGCTCCAGCGCAGGTGCCCTCCGTGCATGATTCCGCGGCACGTCTGCCGCGGATCACCAGGTTCAGGCTGCATCTACGCCGGACAGTTGCGCGCGAAAGCCGATCTGGAAACGGTTCCATCCGTTGATGGCCACCACGGCAAGCGTGAGCTCGACGATTTCGGCTTCGGCGAACTGTGCCTGCACTTCGTCGTAGACGCTATCGGGCACATCCTGCGTCGCGGGCAGGCGCGTGAGTGATTCGGCCCATGCCAAGGCGGCGCGCTCACGGGCGTCGAACAAGCCCGCTTCGCGCCACACGGCGACAAGGTGCATGCGGCGGTCGCTCTCGCCGTGTTTGCGCGCCTCGGCCACATGCATGTCGATGCAATAGGCGCAGCCGTTGATCTGCGAGACGCGCATTTTTACCAACTCCTTGAGCTGAACCGTGAGGGTGCCGGCAACAAGTTGGTGCTCCAGCGCCATCATGGCTTTGGTGGTGGCAGGGTGGGTTTTGAGCAGGTCGATGCGTGCGTGGGACATGAATTGCCTTTCGGCGGTGGTGTAAGAAACAGGTGAATGAACGGGACGAATCAACGGGAATGAATGAACGGGACGAATCAACAGGAATGAATGAGCGGGTGAATGAACGGGGTGAATCCATTGGGGAATCAACGGATGCCCCAAGGTTTCGGGCACAGCGCGGCCTGCGGCGGTGCGAGGTGCCGCGAATCGAGTGTTTCCGAGAACTGGGCTAAAGCCCGCGCAGCTTGTCCGGGTTAAGGACGGTGTAGATGCCACGGATGTGCGTACCGTCCGTTTGCAGCGCCAACGTCAGATGGGGCACGTTGCCCTCACGAAGCACCAGGCCGGGCGTGCCGTTGATCTGCACTTCTTCCAGGGTGAGGCGATGCAGGTACACCCGCCAGACTCCGACCGCAAAGCGGGCGAGGGCGCGCGGGCCGTGCAGCACCTTGGTGGCGGCTGCCACTTTGCCGCCAGCGTCAGGCGTCCAGGTGGCGTCCTTTGCGAAGAGGGACAGCATGGCCTCGTGGTCTTGCGCTCGCATAGCCTCCACAAAGCGGTGGAGCAGGGCCCGCGCGGCGTCTTGCGTGGCGGTGAAGCGCACCTTGTCTTTGCGCACTTGCGTGCGTGCACGGTGCACCAGTTGGCGGCAGGCCGCCTCGCTGCGTTCGAGCACGTGTGCCACTTCGTCATAGTCGCTGTCGAACACGTCGTGCAGCAGGAAGGCTGCGCGCTCGTCCGGCGAGAGCCTTTCCAGCACCACCAACAGCGCAATGGAGAGGTCAGACGCCAGCTCGGCGCGCGCATCGGCGGCAGGCGCTGCAGTCTCCGTGATCCAGGGCTCAGGGAGCCAAGGGCCGCTGTAAGTTTCGCGCTCGGTGCGGCTGGCGCGCAGCCGATCGACGCACAGGCGGGTGACGGTGGTCACCAGCCAGGCCTCTGCCGTTTGCACGCGCTCGGCGTCGGTCGCCTGCCAGCGCAGCCAAGCGTCTTGCAATGCATCTTCGGCGTCGGCGCGGCTGCCCAGCATCCGGTAAGCCACACCCATGAGACGCGAGCGGTGCTCTTGAAATGTGGCGGTGTGCGGGTCCATGGCGGGGCGGAGGGTGGCGCTGGCGTTCATACCCATAAGACGGCTGAGCTGGCCATTTTGTGACGGGCTTCGCCAAAAAGCCCGACAACAAAAGAAAGCCGCCCGGCTGGTTGGCGGGGGGCGACTCTTGTTTTAATAGCTGCTACCGCTTATCCCATAAGCGCTAGAGGCCCATTTGGCTCTTATTTCTTGTCTGCATCGTCGCCCAGCTGGGCCAGTGCCGCATTGCCACCCAGTGACAGCAAGCCCGCGTTGGCGTAGATGCCCAGCTTGGCGCGCGTGTCCACGATGTCGAGGTTGCGCATGGTGAGCTGGCCAATGCGGTCAAGCGGCGAGAAAGGTGCGTCTTCCACTTTCTCCATGGACAGACGCTCAGGGGCGTAGGTGAGGTTGGGGCTTTCGGTATTGAGGAGCGAGTAGTCGTTGCCGCGGCGCAGCTCCAATGTGACGGTGCCGGTGACGGCGCGCGCCACCCAGCGCTGGGCGGTTTCGCGCAGCATGATGGCCTGCGGGTCGAACCAGCGGCCCTGGTAGAGCAGGCGGCCGAGGCGCCGGCCGCTGTCGCGGTACTGCTCGATCGTGTCCTCGTTGTGGATGCCGGTAACGAGCCTCTCGTAGGCGATGAAGAGCAGCGCCAGCCCAGGCGCCTCGTAGATGCCGCGGCTCTTGGCCTCGATGATGCGGTTCTCGATCTGGTCGCTCATGCCCAGGCCGTGGCGGCCGCCGATGCGGTTGGCTTCCA
>JBBSRE010000341.1:0-3522 GCA_038243365.1 Burkholderiales bacterium
TCGGTGGGTGTGGCTATGTTGGCGGGCGACGACCTGTCCAAAACGCAGGTGCTCGCCGCCCTGTTGGCCTACCGCGCGCTGTACTACTTTGTGCCCTTGCTGCTGGCGAGCGCAGGTCTGGCCGCAACCGAGCTCTTGGTGCGCGACAAGCAAAAAGTTTAGCCTTTTAGGGCTTTAGCGCTTACTGGTATTGCGCGAAGCGCTATTCTTTTTAAATGAGAAGTGGGTGCCACACAGCCGGGCTGCGCACCGCACCCGTATCATGCGGCCCCCTGAGGACGTTGCCCGATCACCACGGGCCACACGCACCATGATCCGACTCTCTGAACTGCGCCTGTCGCTGGCACAGGCCGAAGCGCCCGAACCCGCACTGCGGTCCGCCGCTGCCGAGGCGCTGCACATTGCGCCATCGGCGATCGACACCCTCGCCGTCTTCAAGCGCAGTTTCGATGCGCGCAAGCGCGAGCTGCTGGCGGTCTACATCGTCGACCTTGCGCTGGCCGACCCTGCGCAGGAACCTGCCCTGCTGGCACAGCATGCCGACCACCCGCACATCCAGCCCACGCCCGACATGGCCTGGCGACCGGTGGGCCAGGCGAGTCCGCTGTCCACTGAGCGCCCGGTGGTGGTCGGCTTCGGCCCCTGCGGGATTTTTGCAGCGCTGGTGCTGGCGCAGATGGGCTTCAAGCCCATCGTGCTGGAGCGCGGCAAGGCAGTGCGCGAGCGCACGCAGGACACATGGGGCCTGTGGCGGCGCGGCGAGCTGCATGCCGAGAGCAACGTGCAGTTTGGCGAAGGCGGCGCTGGCACGTTCTCGGACGGCAAGCTCTACAGCCAGATCAAGGACCCGCGCCACTTGGGCCGCAAGGTGATGCACGAGTTCGTGCAAGCGGGCGCGCCCGAAGAAATCCTGTTTGCCGCGCACCCGCACATTGGCACGTTCAAACTCGTCAAGGTGGTCGAGAACTTGCGCGCGCAAATCATTGCCCTCGGTGGCGAGGTGCGCTTCGGCCAGCGCGTGACCGATATCTTGCTGGACCAGGGCACCCACGCTATGCGCGGCCTCGTGGTGCTGGACCAAACCACAGGCACTTCGCAGGAACTGGCGGCCAGCCACGTGGTGATGGCGCTGGGGCACAGCGCGCGCGATCCCTTTGCCATGTTGCACGACCGCGGCGTGTCCAGGGAAGCAAAACCGTTTTCCATCGGCTTTCGCATCGAGCACCCCCAAGGCATGATCGACCGCGCCCGCTGGGGGCGCCATGCCGGCAACCCGCTGCTGGGCGCGGCCGATTACAAGCTGGTGCACCACGCCATCAACGGCCGCACCGCCTACAGCTTCTGCATGTGCCCGGGCGGCACCGTGGTGGCGGCCACCAGCGAGCCCGGCCGCGTGGTGACCAATGGAATGAGTCAGTATTCACGCAATGAACGCAACGCCAACGCCGGCATGGTGGTCGGTATCACACCAACTGACTACCCGAGCGACCCGGCGGAGTTCGAAACCCATCTGGGCGCAGACCATGGCGTGCAGCGGCTTTCCGCCGGCGCGGTGCACCCTCTCGCCGGTATCGTGCTGCAGCGCCAGCTTGAATCGAACGCCTATGTTCTAGGCGGCAGCGACTACCGCGCACCGGCGCAGCGCGTGGGCGACTTTCTGGCGGGTTGCGCTTCCACCGCCATGGGCAGCGTGGAGCCGTCGTACCAGCCGGGTGTTCTGCCGGTGGACCTGGCCCATGCCCTGCCGGAATACGCCATCACGGCGCTGCGCGAAGCCCTGCCCGCCTTTGCCCGCAAGATTCCCGGCTTCGATTTGCCCGATGCAGTGCTGACTGGCGTGGAAACGCGCACCTCATCACCGCTCAAGATCGGCCGAGGCGAGAACCTGCAAAGCCTGAACACGGCCGGCCTGTACCCGGCGGGCGAAGGTGCCAGCTACGCCGGCGGCATTCTCTCCGCAGGGGTGGATGGCATCAAGGTGGGCGAAGCCGTGGCGCGCAGCTTGCTGGGTATCGAGGCCACCTCGACAGCGCAGGCACTGGCATGACGGTCTTTCCACCATTTCCACCACCCAGTGCTGCGCGCTTCGTGCTGGCCTGCACGGCCATGGCGGCCGTGGTACTGGCGTCCAACATCCTGGTGCAGTTCCCCATCAACGACTGGCTCACCTGGGGCGCCATCACTTACCCGGTGGCTTTTCTGGTGAGCGAACTGGTCAACCGCGCGCATGGCCCGCAAGCGGCGCGCCGTGTCGCCTGGGCAGGGTTTGCGGTGGCAGTGGCTGCATCGCTGGCGCTGGCGCCCGCGCGCATCGCGGTGGCCTCGGGTACCGCCTTCTTGCTCTCGCAGTGGCTGGACATCGGCGTTTTTGATCGTCTGCGGCGCGGGGTCTGGTGGCGTGCCCCGCTGGTGGCAACGCTGCTGGCCGCCGTGCTGGACACCGCCTTGTTCTGGAGCATTGCCTTCGCGGGCACCGATGGCCCGTGGGTGACCTGGGCGCTGGGCGATCTGGCGGTGAAGCTCGTACTGGGTATCGCCTTGTTGCTGCCGTTTCGGCTGCTGATCGGCAACCGGGCTTTGCAGCGCGCAGCTTGACGGGCGCGCACGCTGCCGCGCGCAAACCCGCTAGGCAGGCATGCGGAGCACCGCTAGAGTCGGCCGTTCCGCCTTTAGTGCTTTGGTTCTCTCAAGAAGGTTCCGTCACATGCATGCTCCCCGCCCCGGACTCTGGTTTCTGCTGTCGACAGTTCTACTGTCAGGGTGCGCAGCGCCCGACCACCGTGCTGCACCGATGGTGATCGAGAACTCTCTTGGCATGCGCTTCGTGCAACTTCCTGCCGGGGCGTTCGACATGGGAAACGACGAAGCAGTAGACAGCCTGGCGGCCGCGTATCCGCAAGCCGAACGCAGGCGTCTGGTGGCCTTGAAGGATGAAGCGCCCGTGCACCGGGTCCGTATCACACGAGCTTTTTTCTTGGGCCAGCATGAAGTGACCGTCGGGCAGTATCGACGGTACTTGGAGGCATCAGGCCACACGCCCGAATCCATTGCGGACGGCACCGGCGGCTATGGCTACAACGCGGTGTACGACCCGACCACCACCGCGCGCGGCGATGCGTTTGAAGGGCGTGATCCGCGCTACTCCTGGAAGAACCCGGGGTTTGCCCAAACGGAGGATCACCCGGTGCTCAACGTCACCTGGAACGACGCGGTCTCCATGGCGCGCTGGCTCACACAGCGTGAAGGCGTCACCTACCGCCTGCCAACGGAAGCCGAATGGGAATACGCGTGCCGCGCCGGAAGTCGGCAGCGTTACTCGGACAGCGATGATCCGGCCAGCCTGCTCAAAACGGCCAACACCTTCGATGCAGACGCCGCGCGCCACTGGCCCACGTGGCAGGCGCAGGCCTTGCCGGGGAATGATGGCTACGCTTTCACCGCCCCGGTCGGCAGCTTTGCGGCCAATGCTTTCGGACTGCATGACATGCTGGGCAATGCCTGGGAATGGACATCGGACTGGCA
>JBBSRE010000342.1:0-3521 GCA_038243365.1 Burkholderiales bacterium
AAGAAGTTGGCTTGCACCCCAACCACGTTCGCGTGGTGGCTCGAACCCGCGACTGGTTGCGTTACGAGGTGCCAGACCGGTATATCCGTCGCGACGCGCGCGGTCATTACAAGGGTCAGAAGCAGATTTGGTATCTGCTGCAACTGGTCGGCCACGACTGGGATCTGAACCTGCGCGCCACCAATCATCCTGAGTTTGACGCTTGGCGCTGGAACGACTACTGGGTGCCGCTGGACGCTGTAGTGGAATTCAAGCGCGGCGTCTACCAGATGGCACTGACGGAGCTATCGCGCTTCCTTCCTCGCCAAGAGCAGCGCAACCGGTATCTGCGCAGCGGCATGCGGTCGCGTGACGCCGATGCCCAGCATGCTGGTTTGCACCGCAGTGGCACGATGCTGGTTCATCCAGGTGTTGAACTGCCGCCCGGCGCGAGCTTCGACCCTGATCCGCAAACTTCGATGGATGCTGAAGAAGAAGTGGCGACGCCGCATCTTGATCTCGGCGGCGCGCGCAATTGATGCTTTGGCTCCGTCGGGAGTAGGTGCAGGTTTGTCCGTTTCAAACTGACGAGCGGGCAGTCGCGTCAATGTCTCAGCGTCGTCAGCCCCCCGTGAGGACCAGGTTGTCACGGTGCAGCATCTCTGGCTCGGCGGTGTAGCCGAGCAAATCCACATAGGCGCTCGACGGCTTGCGGCAGATGCGCCGCGCTTCGGCACTGCCGTAATTCGCAAGGCCTCGCGCGATTTCGCGCCCTTGCGGGTCGACCACCGCAACAACATCGCCTCGCGCAAAGGTGCCATCCACACTGGTCATGCCGATGGGCAGCAGACTTTTGCCCTCCGCCGTCACTTTGGCAGCGGCACCGGCATCGACATGGACAGCGCCCCGCAGCTGGAGATGATCGGATATCCACTGTTTGCGCGCCTGCTTCTTGGCGGTCTGCGCCACGAGCAGCGTGCCAATAGCCTCTCCGTTGGCAAGACGAAGCAGAACATTGTCTTCGCGTCCCCAGGCAATGACGGTGGACGCTCCCGAGCCGGCCGCCCGTTTGGCAGCCAGAATTTTTGTGAGCATGCCGCCGCGGCCAATGCTGGAACCGGCGCCACCTGCCATGGCTTCGAGCGTTGCGTCGCCTGCGCGGCCCTCGTGGACAAACTGCGCTTGTGGATCGCGCCGAGGGTCGGCCGTGTACAGGCCTCGCTGGTCTGTCAGGATGATGAGCGCATCCGCTTCGACGAGGTTGGCCACTAATGCGCCGAGCGTGTCATTGTCGCCAAACTTGATTTCGTCGTTGATGACCGTGTCGTTCTCGTTGATGACCGGCACCACACCGAGGCGCAAAAGAGTCAACAGCGTGGAGCGTGCATTCAGGTAGCGCTCGCGGTCAGCAAGGTCTGCATGCGTGAGCAGGACTTGGGCGCTGCCGATGCCGTTCTCCCTCAACTTGGTTTCGTACATGTGCGCAAGGCCCATTTGCCCCACGGCGGCAGCGGCCTGCAGTTCATGAATATGCTGCGGGCGAACCACCCAGCCCAGGCGCTTCATGCCCTCGGCAATAGCACCGCTGGAGACCATGATGACTTCACGCTTGGCACCCGCTTCGCCCGCCACCAGGGCGGCGAGCTGTCTGGCCCATTCGCCGATGGCCTGCGCATCCAAACCGCGTCCGTCGTTGGTCACCAAGCTGGATCCCACCTTGACGACGATGCGGCGCGCACGCTGAAGCACGTCACTATTTTCAATAGTCATTTTGGCCTCTAGCGCATGTGGGTAGCGCGTAAGCAGCTATCTTATTTATAGCAATCGCTATGCGTCTGTGTCGGGCGTGAAGCGGGGATCATCCTCGCTAGGCGCAAAGCGCGGATCGACCTCTTCAACCGGCGCCTGCTCCGCCAGCTGCGTCTTGCGGACATGGGCGTAGATGGCATGGATCAATGCTTCGCAACCCTCGCGAGTCAACGCGGAAATTTCGAAAACAGGCCCCTTCCATTTGAACCGCTTGACGAAGTCCGCCACGCGCGCGGGGCGCTCCTCGACAGGCACCATGTCAAGTTTGTTCAGCACCAGCCAGCGCGGCTTCTTGAACAACGCGGTGTCATATTTTTTGAGCTCCCCGACGATGGCCTTGGCTTGTGCGACAGGGTCTACGGCTTCGTCAAAGGGCGCCATGTCGACCACGTGCAACAACAGCCGCGTCCGCTGCAGATGGCGCAGGAACAAATGACCCAGGCCGGCGCCTTCAGACGCTCCTTCGATCAGGCCGGGGATGTCTGCCACTACAAAGCTCTGTTCTGGTGCGACCCGCACCACCCCGAGATTGGGGTGAAGAGTGGTGAAGGGATAGTCAGCAATCTTCGGCCGCGCGTTGGACACCGCTGCAATGAACGTGGATTTGCCGGCATTTGGCATACCCAGCAAGCCCACATCGGCGAGCACCTTGAGTTCAAGCTTGACGCTTCTGCTGTCGCCAGGCCAGCCGGGCGTCTTCTGCCGCGGCGCGCGGTTGATGGCGCTCTTGAACCGCATGTTGCCGAAGCCGCCGTCGCCGCCCTTCGCGATGGTGAGCGTTTCCCCGGGCTCGAGCAACTCGAAAAGTACTTCACCCGTTTCAGCGTCGCTGATGATGGTGCCAACTGGCATTTTGAGCGTGATGTCGCTGCCAGCCGCGCCGAACATGTCGGAGCCCATGCCGTGCTCGCCTCGCTTGGCTTCGTGTCGCCGCGCGTACCGAAAATCAACCAGCGTGTTGAGATTCGGATCAGCCACAGCAAACACATGACCGCCCCGGCCGCCGTCACCGCCGTTGGGTCCACCAAACTCTTTGTATTTTTCATGCCGAAAGGACACACAACCATTCCCGCCGTCGCCCGCGGCAATGTCGATGTAGGCTTCGTCAACGAATTTCATACACAGTCCAGTTCAGGGAATCAACGGCGCCCCGTCGCGCACCATCACAATCTCCCACACAAAAAACAAAGCCCCGGCAAAGCGGGGCTTGATCGGCACTGAAGCGCGCGCTTCAGGCTGCCGTCACATTCACCGTGTGCTTGGACAGCGCGCCTTTCACAGCAAACGACACGTGGCCGTCCACCAGAGCGAACAATGTGTGGTCCTTGCCCAAGCCCACGTTCACACCAGGATGGAACTTGGTGCCGCGCTGGCGCACGATGATAGAACCAGCGCTGATCAATTCACCGCCAAACGCTTTCACGCCCAACATCTTGGGCTTGGAATCGCGCCCGTTTCGCGTAGAGCCGCCGCCTTTTTTCTGTGCCATGACTTCTGCTCCTGATTAGCCGGCCGGATTACCCGACGATTGCACCGATTTGCAGTTCAGTGAACTGCTGACGGTGACCTTGGCGCTTCTGGTAGTGCTTACGACGACGCATCTTGAAGATGTGTACTTTATCGTGCTTGCCATGGGCCACGACGGTTGCCGTGACGGTTGCGCCGGACACCAGGGGTGCGCCCACCTTCAGTTCCGCGCCGTTTCCGACGGCCAGAACCTGGTCGATCACAAT
>JBBSRE010000343.1:0-3520 GCA_038243365.1 Burkholderiales bacterium
CACCATGAACTTTTCATTTCTCCGGCTTGCGTGGCGCACGCTGGGGCGCGATCTTCGCGCCGGAGAACTGCGTCTGCTTATCCTGGCGGTGACGCTGGCCGTGGCTGCGCTGACAGCGGTCGGTTTCTTTGCCGACCGGCTTCAGGGCGGGCTGCAGCGCGACGCTCTGCAATTGCTCGGTGGCGATGCGGTGGTCGCCAGCGACATGCCTACACCCGGGGCGTTTTCTGAGCGCGCACAGGCGCTAGGTTTGCGCACAGTGCGCACCATGGGCTTTCCCACCATGGCGCGGGCCGACGACGCGCAAGGCGGCGCGAGCAAGCTGGTGGCCTTCAAGAGTGTGGAAGCAGGCTACCCCTTGCGCGGCCGCGTGACAGTGGCAAACGCTATGGACGCGCTTGGTACGCCGACGCGAGACATCCCAGCCCCTGGCGAGGCGTGGGCAGACCGCGCGCTTCTGGATGCGCTGGAACTGAAAATTGGCGACCCGCTGCTGCTGGGCGATGCCCAGTTGCGCATCAGCCGCATCATCGTTCTGGAACCCGATCGCGGCACCGGCTTCATGAGCTTTGCGCCGCGTGTCATGGTCAATGCCGCCGACGTGCCCGCCACTGGCCTGGTGCAGCCCGCCAGCCGCATCACCTACCGTTTGGCGGTGGCCGGTGTACCAAATGCGGTACGCCAGTTCGATGCCTTTGCTCGGCAGCAGGCAGCGCTGCCTGAGATGCGCGGGCTGCGTGTTGAATCGCTGGAGTCTGGCCGACCAGAAATGACGCAGACCCTGGCGCGGGCGCAAAAGTTTTTGAGTTTGGTGGCCTTGCTGGCTGCTCTGCTGTCTGCCGTGGCCGTGGCGCTTGCCGCGCGCGCCTTTGCCGCCAGCCACCTGGATGCATCCGCCATGCTGCGCGTGTTGGGCCAGAGCCAACGCCGCATCGCAGCCGCCTATACGACCGAGTTCGCCATGGTCGGTTTGCTGGCGAGCGGCTTGGGTGTGGCGCTGGGCTTTGCGGTGCACCACGGGTTTGTTTACCTACTTTCGGGCTTGGTCACCTCCAGTTTGCCTCCGGCCAGCGCATGGCCGGCGTTGTTGGGTCTGGGTGTTGGCATGACGTTGCTAACGGCCTTTGGCCTGCCGCCCGTGCTGCAGCTGGCACAGGTACCGCCGCTGCGGGTGATCCGGCGCGACGTGGGCGCGCTTCGCCCGGCGTCCCTGCTGGTGCTGGGCCTCGGAGTGCTCGGCTTTGCCGCGCTGTTGTTGGTCGTCAGCCGCGACATCACGTTGGGGTTGATCGCCGTGGGCGGTTTTGCGGGCGCTGTGCTGGTGTTCGCGCTGCTGGCCTGGGGAGCAGTGAAGTTGCTCCGCAGGGTGGTGAACGAGGCCACTGCGCCGCGATGGCTGGTGCTGGCTACGCGGCAGATTTCCGCGCGACCGGCGTACGCAGTGGTGCACGTCCGCAGCCTGGCGGTGGGGCTGCTGGCGCTGGTGCTGCTGGTGCTGTTGCGCACGGACCTCATCGACAGCTGGCGCCAGGCCACGCCGCCCGATGCGCCCAACCGCTTCGTGCTCAACATCCAGCCAGATCAGTCGGCTGAATTCCGCAGTGCGCTGGCCGGCGCAGGAGTCAGCCGCTACGACTGGTATCCGATGATCCGCGGCCGGCTGGTGGCCATCAACGACAGGCCTGCCGCTGCGGCGGACTATGAAGACCCGCGCGCGAAGCGCTTGGTGGAGCGCGAGTTCAACCTCTCGAATAGCGCCCAGCAACCGCCGCACAACGAGGTGGTAGGGGGGAAATGGGTGGACAACGAAACCGGCGGCATCAGCGTGGAAGAAGGCCTGGCCGAAACGCTGGGTCTTGGTTTGGGCGATCGCCTGCGCTTCGACATAGGCGGCGTGCAGAACGAGTCGCGCATCACCTCGCTGCGCAAGGTGGACTGGGGCTCGCTGCATGCCAACTTCTTCGTGATGTACCCGGTGGAGACGCTGGCTGATGTGCCGGTGACCTACCTCGCTGCCTACCGTGCGCCCGAGACGCAAGGCTTTGACAACGCGCTGGTGCGCCGCTTCCCGAACGTGACCAATGTGGACATGAGCGCCACGCTGGCGCAGGTGCAGCAGGTGCTGGACCAGGTCATCCGTGCCGTGGAGTTTCTGTTCTCCTTTAGCTTGGCGGCCGGCCTGGTGGTGCTGTTTGCGGCCGTGACCGCCACCCGCGAAGAGCGCGCGCGTGAATTCGCCATCATGCGGGCGCTGGGCGCCAGCAGCGGTTTGCTGCGTCAGGTGCAGCGCGCTGAGCTGGCTGGCGTCGGCCTGCTGGCAGGTTTCCTGGCCAGCAGTGTGGCCGTGGCGGTGGGCTGGGCGCTGGCGCGCTACGTGTTTGGCTTTGCCTGGACGGCGTCGCTGTGGGTGCCGCTGGCGGGAAGCTTGGCGGGCGCGGCGCTGGCGCTGCTTGCGGGCTGGTGGGGACTGCGCGAAGTGCTGTCCCGGCCCGTGGTGCAGACCTTGCGCACGGCGGCTGATTAGCGCTCCTCGCCATAACCCCTGCGGTGTGTGAGCGGACGGCCCCTGATGTTTGCGGCGCTTTTCCAATTGCAACGTCAGGGTGAAAAGTGCCAAGCCGTTGCGGCACTGTGGTGGCGGATACAGGTGTGCAAAGGCTCGCGGCAGTCGCTCACATTTCGGCCACCCTTGCTCTTTACTCGTCGCTCGCAACGGACATCCGATTGCCGAGTGGGCCGGCCTCACGAGGCGGATCACGACGCAAAACCACGGCTACAAGTGGTGCGCGCGTGAGCGATGTGCGCAGCCACAGCCGATTGCAAGCCGTTGACACCCTCGGCGTCGTATCGAGCAACAGCTTGCTCGCCATTCAAGTCCTCGAGGAGCAGCAAGCCTGCGGTTCGTAATTGCTCTGCGACCGTTTCTGGATCAAAGCCGGACACAAAAGCCTCGCCAGCCGAAGAAACATCGGTCTTGAGCTTGCTGAACGCAGGTGACACGAGAGCTTGAGGATCAAGGAGCTTCTGATCAACGTAGTTGAAAACCAGTTCGCTCCCAGTCGGCGCGCAGGCGGCAATCGCCATGAGGGCGGAATGATTTGCTTCCTGGCTAAGGTACATCGTCACACCGAGCCAGGAGAAGAACGTCAGTCGGCTGGATTGGAATGAAGAACGTGCCAGGGCTGAGCTCAGGGTCTCTACCGAAAGGTCGGCGGCGACGAACTGGACTTCCTCAGATATGTCTACGGAGCATTCCGCCAGGCGGTGTTGCTTCATCGTTTGTGTCGCGGGATGGTCTATCTCGAAAATTTGCAGGTCTGCGGCCCAGCTCGGTCGTCGATACGCAAAGCTGTCGAAGCCGGCGCCGATGATCACGTACTGGGTGATTCCGCGCGCTACAGCAGCGGACAGTGCGTCCTCTGCATACCGAGCGCGGATGATCACATCCGCATAAGCAGCGTTGGCCCGCAAAAACTGGCCAAGCACTGCAGTCGGCTCTACCAGCGCTTTGGCCCGCACA
>JBBSRE010000344.1:0-3512 GCA_038243365.1 Burkholderiales bacterium
ACGTTGCGGTTCCTGTGCTCCGTCCGCCTAGCCTGACAGCCGCTCGCTACGCCCTTGAGGGTGGTGGTGAACTGTCCACCGAGCGGGCGATCTGCGTCGTTGGGCGGTGCTCGCCATCCTCACGTACGGTCAGTACGTTCCGGTGGCTCCGCTCCGTCCGCCTAGCAGCTCATCCCGCTCGCTACGCCCTTAAGGGTGGCGCTTGTGCTGGCTACCCAGCGGCTGCCATGCGCCGTTGGGCGGTGCTTGGAATCTTCGTGTACAGCAAGTACGTTGCTGTTCCTGCGCTCCGTCCGCCTAGCCTGACAGCCGCTCGCTACGCCCTTGAGGGTGGTGGTGAACTGTCCACCGAGTGGGCGATCTGCGTCGTTGGGCGGTGCTCGCCATCCTCACGTACCTTGAGTACGTTCCGGTGGCTCCGCTCCGTCCGCCTAGCAGCTCATCCCGCTCGCTGCGCCTTCGAGGGCGGGCATGGAAATCCGAAGCAAAACTGCAAGTCAATGCACTTGACCTGTAGTTTTTATTTCACTTCAGAGGCGCGACGTGATTAAAAGTACCCTGCAAGTCGACGCTGAAACCGCCATCGCGATGCGCGTCTACGAGCCGTCTGGAACGGCCAAAGCCAGCGTCGTCATCGGCGCGGCAATGGGCGTGCGACAGGAGTTCTACGCGGCATTCGCGACGTGGCTGGCCGAGCAGGGCTACCGGGTGACCACGTTTGATTTTCGGGGGCAGGGGGATTCGCTGCAGGGGCCGATGCGCGAAGTGCGCGCTGACTTGCTGGATTGGGTGCGTGACTATGAGGCTGTGGTAGCCGCCGCCAAGGCTTCGTTGCCTGCGCAGCCGCTCTATTTGATCGGTCATAGCTTGGGTGCACAGCTCCCAGGGCTGATGCGTGACACCTCGGCCATTGGCGGCATGCTGGGCGTGGCGGCGGGCAGTGGCTACTGGCGCGACAACGCGCCTGGGCTGCGGCGGGTGGTGCTTGTGTTCTGGCATGTGTTGGTGCCGGTGGCGACAGCGCTGTGCGGTTATTTTCCCGGGCGCCGCTTGCGCGCCATTGGCAATTTGCCCAAGGGCGTCATTCGGCAATGGCGCCGTTGGTGCCTGAACCCACGCTACAGCATGGGGGCTGAAGGTGTTGACGCCGAGCGCAGCTATGCGGCGGTGCGCTTTCCCATTGTGGCGTTTTCGCTTGCGGATGACGAAATGATGACGCCAAGGGGCATCCGCCACTTGATGGACCTTTATTCCAACGCGCCCTCGCGAATCGAAACCATCGTGCCGCGAGACGTGAAAGCGAAGGGCATTGGCCATTTGGGCTTCTTTCGCAAGTCCCATCGCGAAACCTTGTGGCGGCGCGCGGAGGCGGTTCTTGCGTCTTTTGCCGTTCCCCGCGTCCCCGGCACGACCCTCTAAAACGATGGCCCTTGGCACACTGCGCCTATGAACGATCCGAACACATCAGAGTCCCTCCACGTATTCGACCAGGCGCTGCAACTGCGCGCTGATGAACCTGGGCGGTACCACGGCCAGGCGCCCAAGCCTTACTGGAACATGGTGGGGCCCTATGGCGGCGTCACTGCTGCCACGCTGCTGCGGGCGGTACTGGACCACCCTGAGCTGCTGGGCGAACCTTTGTCGCTCACCGTGAACTATGGCGGCGGTTTACAGGAAGGGAGTTTCGAGGTGCACGCCATACCCGTGCGCACCAATCGCTCGACCCAGCATTGGACGTTGTCCATCCTGCAAGCAGATGCCGACGGAACACCTGTGGTCACAACCACCGGGTCCGCCATCACGGCGGCGCGGCGCGAAACCTGGAGCGCGGGAGATCTTCCTGCGCCTGCTGTGCCGCGTCCGAAAGATGTGCCGCTGGCATCATCCGCGTTCGGCGTGGAGTGGCTCAACCGGTACGAGTTGCGCTTCGTCACCGGCATGCTGCCCGAGGTCTGGGACGGCAGCAGCGACGAGAGCGTATCGCAGCTATGGATGCGCGATGCCCCGCCGCGCCCGCTTGATTTTTGCAGCTTGGCCGCTCTGGCCGATGTGTTCTTCCCGAGAGTGTGGCTGCGCAGGGCTCATAGGGTGCCTGCGGGCACCGTGTCGATCACGATCTACTTCCACTGTAGCCAGGCAGACCTTGGCGCGACTGGCGACGGCTACCTGCTGGGCCAGGCGCGCGCGCAGGAATTTCGCAACGGCTTTTTCGACCAGACGGCCCAGCTGTGGAACGAAGCCGGCACTTTGCTGGCCACCAGCAACCAGATCGTCTATTACAAGGAATGAGGAGCTGCCTCGCCGCTCAGGACACATCATGACCAACAGCTCGACCGACACCATCACCGACACCACCACCGACACCACCACCCAGGACATCCTCGTGCACACCGAAGCTGGTGTCTGCACGCTCACCTTTAACCGCGTGGGCAAGAAGAATTCCATCACTGCCGCCATGTACGCCGTGCTGGCCGATGCGCTGCAAGCGGCGGCACAAGACGACAACGTGCGCGCGGTGGTCTTCCAGGGCGATCCTACGGTGTTCAGCGCCGGTAACGACATTGGTGATTTCCTGCAGCAGCCGCCGGCTGACCAGGAGTCGCCTGTGTACCGCTTTCTGCACGGCATCGCGCGATTTCCCAAGCCCTTGGTCGCGGCCGTCTGCGGCCCGGCAGTGGGCATTGGTACCACCATGCTGCTGCATTGCGACTTGGTCTACGCGGGCGATAACGCCATGTTCTCCCTGCCGTTCGTGAACCTGGGCCTGTGCCCCGAGGCGGCGTCCAGCCTGCTCTTGCCGCGCCTGATGGGCTACCACCGCGCTGCCGAGGCGTTGCTGCTGGGTGAGCCCTTCATGGCGGAAGCGGCGATGGAAGTGGGCTTGGTGAACCGCGTGGTGCCGCCGACCGAATGCAACGCCATCGCCCAGGCGCAGGCAAAGAAGCTCGCAGCCAAGCCGCTCGCGTCCCTGGTGGAAACCAAGCGTTTGATGAAGCTTGGCCAGGAAGGCCCGGTCGTTGAGCGCATGGCCGAAGAGGGCACAAGCTTCGGCCGCATGTTGCGTGAGCCCGCGGCGCGCGAGGCGTTTGCGGCGTTCATGGGAAAGCGCTGAGGCGCGCCAACAGCGCCCCGCCTGAGCAGAATCGCCGAGTGCGCGCAGCCAGCGCCCGTAATGCCAACGGCGGACAGTGGTTTTTGAGTAGCTGAAAACCACCCCCTGATTTCGCTCGGCAAACGCGCCGCCGGTCTGCGCCTGGAGCGCATGCGGGCCTCGCCCCTTTGTACAGAAGGCGGCTTTCGCAATCAATACCTCATTCCTCCCGCCTTGCGCGCTACTTAGCTGGGGCATTCCAGTGTCCTGCTAGAAATCGACGGACTGCGCGTGCTCACCGACCCAGACTGGGGCCCGCGCGCATCTCCCTCTCGAATCATCGGCCGCAAGCGTTGTCAACCGGCGCCGGTGCGCCTGCCGCAGTTACCGCCCATCGCCGTGGTCGTCATCTCGCACGACC
>JBBSRE010000345.1:0-3512 GCA_038243365.1 Burkholderiales bacterium
AACCCGATCCCGCCGACCATGTGGTCTTACAACGATGCGGTCGGCGACTACCTGTACAACCCCGAAGGCGCCAAGAAGCTGCTCGCCGAAGCCGGCGTCAGCAACCTGACCACTGATCTGTGGGCCATGCCCGTGCAGCGCCCCTACAACCCGAACGCCAAGCGCATCGCCGAACTGATGCAGGCCGACCTTGCCAAGATCGGCGTCAAGGCAGAGATCAAGAGCTTTGAGTGGGGCGAATACCGAAAGCGCATGCAGGCCGGTGAACACCAGATGGGCATGCTGGGCTGGACCGGCGACAACGGGGACCCGGACAACTTTCTTTACACCTTGCTCGGCTGCGCCTCGGCCCAGTCCATCAGCGGATCGAACGTGGCGAAGTGGTGCTATCAGCCGTTCGAGGAACTGGTCGTGAAGGCCAAGACCGTATCCAAACAGGCCGACCGTGCCGAGCTCTACAAGCAGGCCCAGGTCATCTTCAAGGACCAAGCCCCCTGGTTCACCATCGCCCACGCCGTGCAGCTGAAGCCCGTGCGCAACGAAGTGATCGACTTCAAGCTCAGCCCGTTTGGCCGGCATACGTTCTACGGGGTGGACATCAAGAACTGATGTCCGAAGCATTCGCGTTGCCGACGCGCCCGGCAACGCGAATCGTCGTTGTCGTCAACGTCCCTGCTACAGCGGCTTGATTTCCACCTTGCGGAACTTGATGGTCCCGCGCGCCCACTGCAGCGCCATCGGCCCGCTCGCAAACTTGTCGTCCTGAATGTCGACGGTCTTGTGGCCGTTCAGCACCAACGTCAGCCGATTGCCTTCGGCCGTGATCTCATAAGTGTTCCATTGCCCGGCGACCTTCGGGTAGGGCATGGCCACCTTCGCCACTTTCGTGATCGCGCCGGTGCCGTAGGTCAGGTCCGGCCGCTGATCAAAGATGTTGGCTTCGTAGCAGTTCTCATCCGTGATCTTGGCCGGGTCTTGGCAGCGGAAAAACACGCCGCTGTTGGCGTCTTCACTGGCCCAGAATTCGATGCGGGCGGTGAAGTCCTTGTACGAATCCTTCGTGACCAGGAACGCCTGCGTTTTGTCGCCCTGCGATGCCTGGATGCTGCCATCGCCTGCCTGCCAGTTGGCGTTGCCGACGCGGTTGAAATTGTCCAGGCCTGAGGCGCCGTCGATCAGCGCGGCGCGATTCGAAAGAGGGCCGGTGGCACAAGCGGCAAGCGCCAGGGTGCTGGCGACAGCAGTCAAGCGCAGGATGGATTTGAAATTCATGAAGAAGTCTCCAGATGTTGTGAAGAGGGATATTCTGTCGAGCCAAGGCAAGCGCCTGAAGCGAGCGAACCCATTTGGCCGCAACTGTGGACAGCACACCGAGGTGTCGGGTCATGCATCACTTCGGCGCGATCCACGAAAGCTGCTCCGCCCTGCGCGTCTGCCAGCCCGGGCCAGATGGATGCCCGCATAACCGGCGATCCGTGCTGGTCCATGGTGAATAACTCCATAAAAACCTTCGCGAGGAGACAACGACCCATGGCAACGATGCTGTCAGGATCCATTCATGGCCACCGCCCGATCGGACGAAGCGTGGCCTTCGTTGCGGCGCTCGCCGCCACCGGATTTTCCGCATGGGCGGACCCGATGGCGACCTATCAGTCTGGCCAGCAAGCGCCGATCGTGTTGCTCGCCGACCGATGCCCCACCGACAAAACCGGGCAGTCGAAAGTGGCGTATCAGAAAAAGTCCAAGAGCGACATGCTCGCAGGGTGCTGGTCGTTCGATCAGCGGAACCGTCCGGTGATCACCTGGCGCGATGGTCGCGTGCAGGCGTTGGACGCAGCGCAGGTCCGATTCGAGCCGAACTACGCTCGGAACTTTGAAGAAAAGCCCACCGACGCGGCGCCACAGGACAGGGCGCTGTCGCAAGTCGTGACCGCACCGCGGGCCAACGTCCCGCCGCAAGGGGCGGTCGCGCCACCGGCCGACGCGCGGCCCCGGGTCGTGGTCGCGCCACGGACCAACGCGCCGCCGCTGGCCGATGCGCCGTCCGCCGCTCCAGCGCCAGCGCGTCCGGCCTGGTGCAAGGATGCCAAGCGCGAGCATGAGCTGTTGATTTGCCGCGACCCTGAGCTGTCGGCCAACGACCTGGCGCTGATCCCTTACTGGCGCTCGTATCGAAGCCGGATGGGGCTGGACCGGGCCGAGGAAACGCGCGTCAAGAACGACTTTTACCGCCGGCTCAAAGCGTGCCGCAGCACCCGCGAGTGCATCGGCCACGAGCAGGCCGCGCAGATGGCTTTCTACCGCAAGGCGCTGGGGTACGAATAGTCTTCTTAGTTGGCGTGGTCTGGCGCTGGTTCGATTTGGATTTCAGCTTGTAGGTTCAAGCGACTCGTCAGCGGCAGCGATGTAGCACCCATTTGGCGGGTTTGCAGCAGCTGCTATGCGTTGATTTCGAACGTCGAACTTACGCAAGCACTGGACAGCCGTGCGGGCCTGATGAACGCACCCACAGGGAACTGACCCAGGGACATGCGCTGCACAGTCGGTGACCGATGGGACGCGGGCGCAGCGCCAACTGTTAAGCGCACATGGGGAGATTGCTGCTGGACGCGACCACTTGTTTTGCTGGACTTCTGCTTGGTGCTTGGTTTATTACGACCGACGACCGAATTCAGCCGCCACCGAAAGCGGTCGGCTGCAATGAATACGAAGGGAGTTAGGCAGCGCTCGGCCACTTGATCTGCACGCGCCTGTTCTGAGCCAGACAGTCGCGCAGGTACAGATTGATGAGGCTCTGATAGGGCACGCCAGCCTCCTCGGCCATTCCCTTGAAGTACATCACAACGTCTTCCGACAGCCGCATGGTCACCGGTTTCTTGAGCTTCGACGCATAGGGATTTTTTCGGGCCTTCATCTTCGAGAAGTCGTATTCAGCTTTCATTTCAGCCACCTGGATAGAAGGACGCTTCGTTGCGCGTTGCCTTGCGGGCAGAGAAGATGCGGATGACATCACCGTCTCCGCGCTCACAGTGGCAGACAACCAGCAACTTCGCGCCTGAACTCATGCCGAGCATGATGAAACGTTCTTCGTCCGACGAGTGCGCCTCGTCAAAGAACTGAATGGCGAAGTCGTCGAAGAAGACGGTCTTGGCCTCGTCGAAGGAGACCTGATGCTTGCGCAGGTTCGCCGAGGCTTTGGAGGGATCCCACTCGAACTGCATGCGTACATTGTATTGATTGCGCGGCGACGATTACTCATAAACCAGTAATTTAGCGGACACTTTATGGAACCTCGCTGCGCCCTGTTCATCTATCTTGCATGAAACGAGATGGACGCACCCTGGCTCACAACCCGCTCGAAGAGATGCGCATGGTGGCGGTTCAGCGGATGACCGAGGGCGAGCATCCGGCGGCGGTGGCAGCCTCCTTTGGCTTGCACCGCTCGTGGGCCTACAAGTGCCTGGCCGCCAGCAAAGGCCGCGGTCGTGGCCTCAAGGCCTTGCGCTCGACCA
>JBBSRE010000346.1:0-3511 GCA_038243365.1 Burkholderiales bacterium
CGAGCTGGCGCAGCAGCATGACGTGCACCCCAACCAGATCACCGACTGGAAGAATCAACTTCTCGCCAGAGCCGCCGACGTGTTCGGCGGCGAGCCATCGTCAGCAGAACCTACGATTGACCTAAAGGCGCTGCACGCCAAGATCGGCCAATTGGCGCTGGAGAATGATTTTTTGGAAGGCGCGCTCATCAAGGCCGGCATGCTGAGCGCAAAGCGATGATCGATCGAAGCCACGATCTGCCAATCAAGCGTCAGGCCGAACTGGTGAGCATCAGTCGCGGTGCGGCGTACTACCAGCCCAAGCCGGTCAGCCAAGCCGACC
The DNA here is from genome assembly GCA_038243365.1 of Burkholderiales bacterium. Taxonomy (GTDB): domain Bacteria; phylum Pseudomonadota; class Gammaproteobacteria; order Burkholderiales; family Burkholderiaceae_C; genus Simplicispira. Next base: position 323 of record JBBSRE010000346.1, read on the forward strand.
TCTACTTGATGCGCCGTATCGACGAGTTGCACCTCGAGCTACCCTTCGCCGGAGCGCGCATGCTGCGCGACCTATTGCGCGGTGAGCAGGTCACGGTGGGCCGCAAGCACGTGAGCACGCTGATGCGCCGCATGGCCATCACGGCGCTCTACCGCAAGCCCAACACCAGCAAGAAGCAGCCGGGCAACAAAATCTACCCCTACCTTCTGCGGCACTTGCCGATCGGGCAGGCCAATCAGGTCTGGGCGATGGACATCAGCTACATCCCGATGGCCAAGGGATTCGTTTATCTGGCAGCGGTGATCGACTGGTACAGCCGCCGGGTGCTGGCCTGGCGGGTATCGATCTCGATGGACACCGAGTTCTGCCTCGAAGTCGTGGAAGAGGCGATGACGCGATACGGCACGCCCGAGATCTTCAACACCGATCAGGGCAGTCAATTTACAAGTGCGGCCTTCACGGGCTTACTCATGGAGCGCGGCATTCGAATCTCGATGGACGGCAAAGGCTGCTGGCGCGACAACGTGTTCATCGAGCGGCTGTGGCGCTCGATCAAGTACGAGGAGGTGTACCTGCATGCCTACGAGAGCGTGAGCCAAGCTCGAACGGGAATCGGCCGGTACATCGAGTTCTACAACACCCGCAGGCCGCATTCGAGCCTGCAGGCGCGCACACCCGATGTGGTGTACTTCGACTCGCTGCCACGGCCTTCGGCTGTAGCAGCCTAACCCCGCAGGATCCACTTAAAAAGATTCGGACTCTGTTCAAACGAATGGGGCCACCTCTTACTGACGCGTTGAGGGATGCAGTGGAATCACTGGACTGCGATCTGTTGTACTCAGGCGGACGGTATCTTGATGTACTGCCGCGTGGCGTTAGCAAAGGCAACACCCTTCGCCAGCTCGCCGAGCTGGAGGGATTTGAGCTCGATTCCATTGTCGTAGCGGGAGACACCCTGAACGACTTGTCGATGTTCACCACCGGCTTCAAAGGCATTGTGGTCGGAAGCGCCGAGCCCGAACTGGTCGAGCGGGTACGCAAGCTGCAGCGTGTGTTCATTGCGCAGGATGAGGGCTGCGGTGGCATTCTGACTGGTCTGGCGCACCATGGCACACAGGTTGAAAGCACACCCACAGCCCAGCGCCAGATGGACGAGCGCGGCGATGCAGATTTGGTGATGGTCTACCATCGCCCGCCGTTTGATGAGGTGATCGAAGACGGGGTGCTCAAGCAAAGCCGCCCCAAAAGCCCTAACGGCATCATTCCTACATTGCTTGGCTTTTTTTCTGGGGAGCGAAAAGGCTCTTGGGTGGCCTGGTCTATGCAGGAAAGCCGCACGCCCGAAGGCTTTATTCGACATGTGCCGGTGGATGCCAAGCGTTACCCCCATTTGAAGGTCGCGCGCATCGCACTAACCACGGACGACGTGGACATCTTCTACAAGAAGTTCTCGAAAGAGGCGTTCTGGCCCATCATTTTTTCTTTCGCGGACAAAGCAGTATTTAACCAGGCGCACTGGGAGCGTTTTCTGGAGGTCAACCGCATTTTTGCCGAGCAAACTGCGCGTGAAGCAGCGCAGGGCGCCGTGGTCTGGATCCATGATTACAACCTCTGGATGGTGCCGGCGTATTTGCGCCCCTTGCGGCCGGATCTGCGCATTGCCTTTTTTCACCATACAGCGTTTCCGTCGAGCGACATCTTCAACATCCTGCCTTGGTATCGAGAAATCATCGGCAGTCTGCTGCAGTGTGACTACATCGGCTTCCACATTCCGCGCTATGTGCAGAATTTTGTCGATGCAGTGCGTTCCTATACACCGGTGGAAATTCTGGAGTCTGTGCCCTGCGCACCGCGTTTCATTACTTACGGTTGCGCTTTGGGAGTCGACTCTGTCACCTCGGCCATAAAAGTGGGTGGAAGTCGCATCACGTTGGGTGCACACCCGGTTGGCATCGACGTGGGCTTGATCGAGCAGATTATCAAAAGGCCGGCGGTGCAGAAGAAGGTTGCCCGTATCAAGGCAAGCCTGGGCGGTGTCAAGGCGATCGTCTCGATCGAGCGCCTGGATTACGTCAAGGGTTCATTGGAAAAATTGCAGGCATTCGAGCGTTTGCTTGACGAGCACCCGGAGTTGGTGGGTCACGTAACGTTGCTTAATATCATTACCCCAGCCGCACCTGGCATGGGAATCTACGAAACCTTGCGAACCGACGTGGACCGAATCGTGGGTCGCATTAATGGCCGCTTCTCGACCCTTGAGTGGACACCGGTGAGCTATTTCTACCGATCCTTGCCCTATGAGTCGGTGATCGCTTATTACGCTGCGTGTGATGTGGCCTGGATCACGCCGCTGCGCGACGGACTCAATCTGGTGGCGAAGGAGTTTGTCGCCACGAAGAAAGCTACCGGATCAACGGGCGTGCTGATTCTGTCGGAATTCGCTGGCGCTGCCGTCGAGTTGCATGGGGCACTTCTGACCAACCCTTACGACGCCACATCCATGTCCAAGGTGCTGCACCAGGCACTGACCATGGGTGAAGATGAGGCCGACTACCGTTGTCAGCGCATGGCCGCGATCGTGTCCGAGAACGATGTGGCACGCTGGGGCAACGAGTTTATGGCTGCGGTGCAGGCCACGGCTCAGCATGGAAAGGGAGCATGACCGACCTTGTCGTCGTGGGCATGGCCTATTTCGAAGTATTCGTTCCACCCCACGTGCATCAGCGTCCGGGCGAAGAAGTGTTCGTTGATGGCATCGAACTTGGCTTGGGGGGGGCGCTCAACACCGCAACCGTCGCCGCCGCCCTCGGCCTGCGCGTGACCCTGTGTGTTCCGATGGGCAATGGCATTGTGGATCAGGCGGTGGCGGTGCTCGCCCAGCGCCTGGGTATCACTTTGGTGCCGATGGCGGCACCTGATAACCCCGCCATCTCGCTGGTGTTCTCAGACGCCCAGGATCGCGCGTTCGTCAGCTCGGCCAAGCTTGATGTGCTGGCTCATGCCCTGGCGCTGCCCAAGGCTGAATGGGTCCATGTGCCAGGCCTGGAAGAGGCCGATCGTCTTGAAGGGCCACTCGCCCAGGCACGACAGGGCGGTGCGCGCATTTCGGTCAGTGCCAGCTGGAGTCCACACCAACTCCGTCGGCTCTGCCAGCGCAAGGGTAAGGCTTGGGATCTGCTGGTGCTCAAC
>JBBSRE010000347.1:0-3495 GCA_038243365.1 Burkholderiales bacterium
GTCCAGTACTTTGGCGAGCTGGGCGCCGACGTGGATGTGGTGCGCAATGACGAGATCACGCTGGCGCAGATCGACGAACGCCTGGCTGCAGGGGCGCTGGACCGGCTGGTGATTTCGCCCGGCCCCTGTTCTCCCGCCGAAGCCGGCATTTCGGTGTCCGCCGTTAGTCACTTTGCCGGTCGCCTGCCAATCCTCGGCGTGTGCCTGGGCCACCAGGCCATCGGCGTGGCCTTTGGCGGAAATATCGTGCGGGCGCAGGAGCTGATGCACGGCAAAACCAGTGTGATCACCACCACGCAAACCGGTGTGTTTAAGGATCTTCCTGAGCAGTTCACAGTGAACCGCTATCACTCACTCTCCATTGAGCGCGCCAGTTGCCCGGAGGCGCTAGAAATCACGGCCTGGACTCAGGATGGCGAAATCATGGGGGTGCGCCATCGCGAATTCGACATCGAAGGCGTCCAGTTCCACCCTGAGAGCATCTTGAGCGAGCATGGGCATGCACTGTTAAAGAACTTCATGGAGGGAAGATGAGTCTCCCCCTGCGCCGCTTTGCGGCTTCCCCCTCTCTCGCCGTCGGCGGGAGGGGGACGGCTCCAGCGGCCTGGCGGAGCCAGTTCCGCGGTGCCGCTGGCTTGCTGCCGTTCGGGGCTGCGGTTTCGCTTACCAACATGAGGAATTTTTGATGCCAGTTGACCTGCGTAGCGACACCGTCACCCGACCTACCGCCGCCATGCGGGGCGCCATGATGGCCGCGCCACTCGGCGATGACGTGTATGGCGATGACCCTTCCGTGAATGCGCTGCAGCAGCGCATCGCGGCCATCACCGGCAAGGAAGCCGCGCTGTTCATGCCCAGCGGCACCCAAAGCAACCTGTGCGGCATCCTGGCGCACTGCCAGCGCGGTGACGAATACATCGTCGGTCAGAATGCCCATACCTACCGATACGAAGGCGGCGGTGCGGCGGTGTTTGGCAGCGTGCAGCCGCAGCCACTCACGCAGGATGTGCAGGGCCGCATGGCGCTGGCCGATATCGCGGCGGCCGTGAAGCCGGATGACCCGCACTTCGCGCGCACCCGCCTGCTGTGTCTGGAAAACACCTGGAACGGCTATGTGATGCCGGATGACTACTTGCAGGCCTCCGCGCAACTGGCACGCAAGCACGGCTTGGCGGTGCATCTCGATGGTGCTCGCGTCTTCAATGCGGCGGTGGCTTCAGCCGCCGACGGTCAGGCTGCGCTGGATCGGGTGCGCGAGATCGCCGACATGTTCGACAGCCTGTCGGTGTGCTTTAGCAAGGGCTTGGGCGCACCGGTCGGCTCCGCGCTGTGTGGTTCGCAGGAGCTGATCGAGCGCGCTCGGCGCATCCGCAAGATGGCTGGCGGAGGGCTGCGCCAAGCGGGTTTCCTGGCAGCGGCAGCACACCATGCGCTGGATCATCATGTAGACCGCTTGGCCGACGACCACGCTCTGGCGCAGCAGCTGGCCGAGGGTTTGCGCGGCATCCCCGGCTTGGCGGTTCGCTCGGCGAACACCAACATCGTGTTTGTCGACGTCGCGGACGACCGTGGCCCTGCCTTGCTCGACTGGTTGCGGCAGCATGGCGTGCTGGCCACGGGCCTGATAGGCCTGCGCTTTGTGACGCATCTGGATGTCGATGCTGCTGGCGTGCAGCACGCGCTCGACTGCATTCGCCAGTTCTTCGCCCGCTCACCCGACGGTGCCGCCGCCGTGCCCGCCTCGGGCGCTGCAGCGGTCTACTGAACCCTTCATGCAGAAAGCCGCCATGTCCATCACGCCTCAAGAAGCGCTGCAGCGCACCGTCGAACACCGCGAAATCTTTCACGAAGAAATGCTGCACCTGATGCGGCTCATCATGCAAGGCGAGATGTCTCCCGTGATGATGGCAGCCATCATCACGGGCTTGCGCGTGAAGAAAGAAACCATTGGGGAAATTACCGCCGCTGCGCAGGTGATGCGCGAGTTCTCCAAAAAAGTGCATGTGGCAGATACCACGCATCTGATCGACATCGTCGGCACAGGCGGCGACGGCGCCGGCAGCTTCAATATCTCCACTTGCGCCATGTTCGTGGCCGCCGCTGCAGGCGCCCGTGCCGCCAAGCACGGCGGGCGCAGCGTATCGAGCAAGAGCGGCAGCGCTGACGTGATGGAAGCGCTGGGCGTGCACATCGACCTCACGCCGGCGGTGATTGCGCAATCCATTGCCGAGATCGGCATCGGCTTTATGTTCGCGCCCAATCACCACCCGGCGATGAAAAACGTGGCCCCGGTACGGCGTGAGTTGGGCGTGCGCACCATCTTCAACATTCTGGGTCCGCTGACTAACCCTGCCGGTGCGCCCAATATTCTGATGGGCGTGTTTCACCCTGACCTCGTCGGCATCCAGGTGCGTGCGCTGCAACGACTCGGCGCCGAGCACGCGCTGGTGGTTTACGGACGTGACGGGATGGACGAAGTCAGCATTGGCGCTGCCACGCTGGTCGGTGAGCTGAAGGACGGGCAAGTGCGCGAGTACGAAATTCACCCCGAGGACTTTGGCCTGACCATGGCCAGCAACCGCGCCTTCAAAGTCGACACACCGGAAGCCTCACGGGAGATGTTGCTCGGGGTGCTCGACGGTGTCGAAGGCCCGGCCGCCGACATCGTCTGCCTGAACGCGGGCGCGGCGCTTTATGCTGCCGGCGTTGCCAGCACGATTGCAGACGGCTTGCAGCGTGCTCGCACCGCGCTCGTCAGCGGTGCAGCGCGCGAGCGGCTTTGCCAGCTCGTCGCATTCAGCCAAGCACACAAGGGGTAAACGCACATGTCCGACATCCTCACCAAGATCGTTGCCACCAAACACGAGGAAGTGGCCGCCGCGCAGAAACGCATGCCGCTTGCCGCCATCCGCGCCGACGCCGAGAGCCGCGTGCTCACGCGTGACTTCGAGGCAGCGCTGCGCGCCCGCATGGCGCGCGGGCAGGCCGCAGTCATCGCCGAAGTAAAAAAGGCCAGCCCCAGCCAAGGCGTGCTGCGCGCCGACTTTGAGCCGGCCGACATCGCACAAAGCTATGCCGAAGGCGACGGAAAGATGGGCGCGGCTTGCCTGTCGGTGTTGACCGACGGTCAGTATTTCCAGGGCCGTATCGACTACCTGAAACAAGCGCGCGCCAGCTGCCAGCTGCCGGTGCTGCGCAAGGATTTCATGGTGGATGAGTGGCAGATCTACGAGTCGCGCGCCATTGGCGCCGATGCCGTGCTGCTGATTGCTGCATGCCTGGATGATGCGCAAATGCGCGATTTCGAAGCCATTGCGCAGAGCCTCGACATGGCAGTGCTGGTCGAGGTGCACGATGCCCGCGAGCTGGAGCGCGCACTGCGCCTTGCCACGTCACTGGTAGGTGTGAACAACCGCAATCTCAAGACCTGTGAAGTCAGCCTGCAGACCACGCTCGACCTGCAAAAAGAAGTGCCTGCGGATCGCTTGCTGATCA
>JBBSRE010000348.1:0-3493 GCA_038243365.1 Burkholderiales bacterium
CTTCGCGCGAGCTCGGCTTCACGGTGACTGGCAAGGCCAAGGGCTTTGGCTACAGCGCCCTGGCAACAATGCGCTGGGAGCACGACGCCACCAGCTACCGCGCGCACCAGGAGGTTAAGGTGATGTTCCTCGGATCCCGGTCGCAGACCAGCCAGGGCAGCATTACCGAGTGGGGACTGCAACCCCGGCGCTATGGTGACCGCGCACGCAGCGAGCGAGCCGCTCATTTCGACTTTGCGCAAGGGCGCGTGACGTTCAGCGCCAACACGCCCGCTGCGCCGATTGCGCCCGGCGCGCAGGACCGGCTGAGCGTGTTCCTGCAACTGGCGGGCCTCCTGGCGGCAGCACCCGAGCATTACCCCGACGGCACCGCGATCACCATGACCACCATCAGCGCGCGCTCCGCCGATGACTGGACCTTCATCGTGCAAGGCACCGAGACGCTGGACTTGCCGATTGGCGTCCTCGCCACCGTGCAACTGCAGCGCATGCCGCGGCGGGAATATGACCAAAAAGCGCAGGTGTGGCTGGCGCCATCGCTCGGCTATTTGCCGGCGCGCATCCGCATCACCGAGGCCAACGGCGATTTCGTCGAGCTCAATCTGCGCAGCGAAGAAGCGCTTTGACGGGTTTTTCTCAACGGCGCAACCGTCCAAGCTCTCGCGGCTGCAGAGCTGTTTCACCCTCGCCACGAAGTTGATCTCTAGGACACACGCGGCAAAGCGTACGGGCTTTGCCTAGGCTTGAACTCCTGGTAATCGAATCCATCTGACAATGGATGAAACCCCAGACAGGAACGCCCATGAACATGCTTTACGACTCGGACTCATTTGTGGTGGTGCACATGCTGCCCGATGCTGACCGCGAGCCGGGCATCTCGGAAGGCGCACCCAAGCCGCAATTGGCTCGGCACGGCTTTGAAATTGTGGACAAACGCTCCGGCAAAGAGGTCTACCTCGACGGCTCCTGGGCAGAGATGTTCCAGCTGCAGATCCTGGCGTGGCAGCGCGACGCTCCTACGCAGGAAGAGGTGGAAGACACGCTGGATGGCTATACCGGCTTGGCACAGCACCCGGTGGTCGTCCACTGATTATCCGATAAATATTAGCCAAATAGGCCTCTAGCGCTTACGCAGTATGCGCTAGCAGCTACTTATTTAATAGCAAATCAACCGGTAGCACCGCGCCGACGCCGCATGTCGCGGCCCATGGCGTCAAGTGCTGGCGCACCCATCGCGTCACGCGCCGCTGGGTACACCCACTTCTCCTCGATGTCGATGTGCTCGGCATAGCCGGCGGCAAACGCATCCAGCGCCGCGCGCTGGCCTTCAGAAAACTGCGTGATGCCGCCTTCCGCCAGCGCCAGCAGCGCCACACGCGCTGTGGCCCAGCGCTCGGCCATTGCCTCATGCTCGCCGTGCAGGCGGGCCACCGCAGCCCGCAGCGCAGCGTCTGTGCTGGCTTCCAGAGCCGGAAACACGTGCAACTCCTCATCTTCATGGTGCAGCGGCGCTGCCATGTCGAAATAACGCAGGATGTCGCGCGCGGCACTGCGCGCTGCCTCGTCGCAACCCTTGTTCTGCAAATGGGCGCAGAGCCGCTCCTGGAGCGCAAGCGTGCGCTGCACCCGCTCGTGGCACGCCATCAACATTTCAAACGGCGTATCGAACCCCACGGCGGGCGCGCCAAAGCCCGGTAACGGCGTTCCCCGCGCCATGCTCAGTCGATCTGCACGGTGTGGCCGGAGCGGTCAAAGGGAATCAGCCCAGCGTGCAGGCCGCGCTTGATCGAATCGACGATGGTTTCCAGCGGCGCCTCCGCGTCCTCGGTGGTGGGCGTGCGGCCACCGGTGCCAGCGAGTGCGGCGGCGAAGACCAGGGTCCATTCCTTGCCGAACATCGCGGCTTCTTGCACCAACGCCTCAAACGATGCGAGCTCGTCTGGCGCCTTGTCCACGCACATCTGCGGCACCAGCGCACCGCCCTCACCTTGCAGGAAACGCGCGCGTTGCTCGGGGGTGGCATCGTCAGGAAGCTCGACGCCGGCAAACACAAACAGCAGGCGCTGGGGCTCAGCCTGAGCGTGCGCAGCCTGCAAGAGATCGTCAAAACTTGATATGTCCATGGGAGTCTTTCGGTTCGTGTGGAATGGCGGCCCGGAGTTGTTAGACGGGGCCGGAAGAAAGCTGGCGTACCTCAAGCACGCCAAAGTAAGCTCCAGGCACCGGCCGCACCCGCGCCGGCTTGATCGCGATGGCGGTGCCGATGTTGACAAAGCACACCGCCTGCTGCGCACTGGTGAGGCCAAACAAATTGCGCAGCGGAGTGGAATGCAAGGCCTTGCCGCTGGTAAGGGCCGAGCCAAAACCCAGAGCTGTCGCCATCAGCAGCATGTTTTGCACCGCGCACCCGGCTGACAGGAGTCGCTCCGCGGCATCAATCTCGCGGTCGCCACAACCGAGGTCCACCACCAGCAGCAAAAGCACCGGCGAACGAAACGCCTTTTCGCGTGCCTGCGCGAGCTGCTCCTCGGTGGCCGCGGCGTCTCGCTCCAGTAGGGCCTGCGCGAACGCGTCGGCCAGCGCTGGGCGTGCCTCGTTGCTCACCTGAACAAAGCGCCACGGCAAGAGTTGTCCATGGTCGGGCGCATGCGCCGCACTGGCCACGATCTGCGCGAGCTGCTCCGGCGTCGGCGCGGGTGCGCCCAAGCGCTTGGGCAGCACGGTTTGGCGCGCACGCATCAGCGTTTCGGCAACTCCCGCACTTTCGTGCATGTTGGCAGGTACAGCCTCAGGAACAGCGACGTGCATACCAGCCATTGTCACCCGGGCCGTTCATCGGCCCGCCGACGCCCATACCAAGATCCCAAACGCAGCGCCCACACCACGGCGATGCCTGCCCACAACGCGGCGGCCAGAAGGAGCAGCAGCGGTGCCGCGGTTCGCCTCTAGCCGCAGGTGCCCAGATGGCCGCACTGCGTGCAATAGTCGCAGCCGTCCTTGCGAATCATGGCGTGCGCGCCGCATTCGGTGCACTTCTTGCCGGCCATTACAGGGGGCATCGCGCTGGCGACCTCTGTGTCGGCGGTGGGCGCCTCGTCAGCACCAGACAGTGGACGCGCGCGACGCGCCAGGATATTCTGGATGGCGAAGGCGATGGCCGCGACTTCGGAGTCATGCCACATCGGCACAGGTGTGCCGTCGGCCTTCTGGTGCGTGCCCAGGCGCACCGGCCCGCGGTCCCAGGCCACTTTGCGCATGTCGCTGAGCGCACGCTCCAGAAAGCCGCCGCGCGCCGCCAACGACAGCAATCGCATGCTGGAAGTGACCCATTGCTGTGATTCGCCGCTCTGCCCCACGGGCATGAAAAACTCAATCGCGCGGTCGCCGGTACCGCCGGTTTCAGGGTCGGGCACAGGAAGGAACGACACGATCAAATACAAGCGCTTCGGGCCCTCTTGCGTCCAGTAATCGACCTTTTCCGCGACAGCAGACA
>JBBSRE010000349.1:0-3490 GCA_038243365.1 Burkholderiales bacterium
CCAGGGTGCGGAGGTGAGGCTTCTATTCGAAAAAATCCCGTACCGGCAGATCCCGCTGACAGCTCATCTTCGGTAGCGGAGCGAACCGCGTGCACTTTCAAATGCAGGCGAAGTGCGATACCCGCGAGCGGATGATTCCCGTCAAGCACAACGTGTTCCGGGTACAGCTCGGAGACCGTGTAGAAGCCCTCGCGCACTGCATCTTCGTTCACGCCAACAGGCAATGCCGTGCCTTCGAAGCGCATTCCTTCTTCAATCCCATCGGGAAAGAGGGCCAGCGGTTCCAAAAACAGAAGTTCTTCGTTGAAATCACCAAAAGCTTCTTCTGGCTCCAGGTGAAGATCGAGCGTTGCCCCGACGCCGTGGCCTTGTAGAGCTTCTTCCACGCGCGCCAGCAGGTCACTGCCGCCGATCAAGAATTCAACCGGCTCAGCCAGCACGTCCAGTTCTTCGCCTTGGGCGTCATTGAGGGTCCAGGTCAGTGCGACTACGCATTCGTTTGAGATATCCATAGGAGAATTCTCGCACCGACCTCCATTCTTCTGTCGAGGTCGCTTACGGAGTCAGCATGCAACCGAGTTCCCCTCTGATGCTTTTGGGCGGCTTGAGCCCTGCCCAGTTCATGAAGACGCATTGGCAAAAAAGACCGCTTCTGGTGCGCGCCGCGGTCCCTGGCTTTGCACCGCTGGTGTCGCGTGCGAAGCTGTTCGCACTGGCAGCGCAAGACGAGGTCGAGTCCCGTCTCGTTGAGCAGCGTGCAGGGCGGTGGAAGGTCCGGAAAGGCCCGCTTGCTCGACGCGCTCTTCCACCCGTTGCGCAGCCGGACTGGACTTTGCTCGTGCAAGGCATGGATCTGCACGACGAAGCGGTGCATGCGCTGATGGCGCAATTCAGATTTGTCCCGGATGCGCGCCTGGATGACCTGATGATCAGCTATGCCACCGAGGGGGGGGGCGTCGGACCGCATGTCGACAGCTACGACGTCTTTCTTTTGCAGGCGTTGGGCAGGCGGCGTTGGCGCATCGGCCCCGCCGACAACCTGCGGTTGCTGCCTGACGTACCGCTCAAGATACTCGCCGAATTCAAGCCGGAGGAAGAGCATGTGCTGGAGCCCGGCGACATGCTTTATTTGCCACCCGGCTGGGCGCACGACGGTGTGGCACAGGGCGAATGCATGACCTATTCCATCGGCTTTCGAGCCCCGGAACGCGATGAGATAGCGCGCGATTTGCTGGGGCGGCTGTCGGAAGGTGAAGACGAGATTGACGAAGCATGCTCGGAATTGCAGAGCCGTCGCATTTTGTACCGCGATCCCACTCAGGCAGCGACTGAAGCGCCCGCAGAAATACCGGTCGGTGTAGCAACCTTTGCCCGGCGTGCATTGGAGCGCGCGTTGAAGGAGCCGCTTGCGATGGAGCGGGTACTGGGCGAGTCCTTGACGGAGCCTAAACCCCAAGTTTGGTTTGATACGCACGGCGCCTTCGATCCGCGTGGCGGGGTCTCCCTGGATAGGCGCACGCGCATGCTGTACGACGCCCACCACGTGTTCATCAACGGCGAGAGCTACCGTGCATCAGGTCGTGATGCCACGTTCATGCGAAAACTGGCCAACCAGCGAATGCTGTCCATCCAGGATATAGCCCGTGCCAGCGATGCAGCCCTAGAGCTGTTGCACAGCTGGGGCGAGTCGGGCTGGCTGGTTCCTGAATCGTCCAACAACGGAGGTGAGTAATGCAAATCGAATCGTCTTCCCATGCGCCACAACCGAACCTGCCAGAGGGGCGGTTCGAGGGCCCGACTGCTTTTGTGGAGTTGGTCCACAAGGCCCTCGCGGAAGCAGCACAAGCGGGTTGGCGCGAACTGACTCTCAGCGATGCGAGCTTCTCTGACTGGCCCCTGGGCGAAAGGGCAGTGATCGAATCACTCAACGCTTGGGCGCGGCCGGGCCGCAAGCTGACGATGCTTGCAAAAAGTTACGACGAAGTCGTGCGCCGGCATCCGCGATTTGTATCCTGGCGCACCACTTGGAGCCACCTCGTGGAGTGCCGTGCGAGTGCCCGCGCTGATGCTTCGGAAATACCCAGCATGCTGCTTGGCGGCGGCTGGGTTCTGCACCGCATGGATCCCTTGCGCAGCGTGGGTGTGGCCGGGAGTGAGCCGGGGCGCCACGTAGCAGCAACCGAAGCACTGCGCGAGTGGCTGGAGCGAAAGAGCAGCCCTGCTTTCGCTGCGAGTACCTTGGGACTCTAGCCGTGTGTCATCCGCCAGATGTTTGAGTGTTGACCCGAATACCAGAGTGTGGCGCTGATGCGCATTTGGCGAGAATGCGCTCGAACGCGCTCCCCGTCTCATGTCGTTCGTGTCAACGTTTGAGATGCATCTCGCGTTGTTGAACCGTGGTGCGGCAAGCCAAGTGGAACTTAATATTTCGATACAGTTGGCTAGCTCGGAGCGTCTGCAATGTCTATTCGTAAATTACCGGATTGACAAGATTCTCCGCTAGACTCAAGCGTTGCTGGTAGTCCGGTTTGGCCGGTGGCAGATGCCCTTGAAGCCTCTGTTGACGGGCAGCTGCCTTTCCATTTTCATAATCATCCTCGAAGAGAAATTTCATGAACAAATCCATCGTCATTGCATCCGTAATTGCAGCTGCGGCACTTGCTGCCTGCGGGAAAAAAGAAGAGCCTGTCATCGTTGTGCCAGCACCCGCACCTGTTGAGGCGCCTGTTGTTGTACCGGTTCCCGTTGAGCCACCTGCGGCGATGCCTGCTCCTGCCGACGCAGCATCTACCCCCGGCGCTGCCACGTTTGGCGGCACGATGCCCGAGACAGGCGACGCCAACAAGAACGCCGCAGACGAAGCGGCGGCCAAGGCCGCAGCTGACGCAGCTGCCAGCAACGCTGCTACCCCGGCCAAGTAAGTTGGTGGATTCACTTGCGGCAAGTTGCCGCAGTGGCCCTCCTACAAAGCCCCGTGCGTTATGCCGGGGCTTTTTTTATGCCTGAGGGGCATTGCCGTCCGGCTGAACCGGCTCCCGAGCCGCTTGTTAGGACGATGCGCCTACTGGCAGCCAGGGCGTGCCGTCTTGAGGGTCCGCGATCACCAGTTGGTCGAGCGGCCAACCCAGTGCTTGCGATAGCAGCGGCCGAACGATATCCGGGTGGTTGTTGCGCTCGCTCAGGTGCGCTGCGACGACCTGTGTCAGCCGCGGGTGCTTGACGGCTTGGAGAATTTCCACCGTCGTCTGATTGGGGAGATGCCCGTGCGTTCCTGCGATGCGGCGCTGTAAAAAAGCTGGGTAGGCAGAACGGGCCAGAAGTTCAGGATCGTGATTGGCCTCCAGCAATAACGCGTCGCAATGCGCCAATTGTGTCAACACGTAGGGGGTCGCATGGCCCAGGTCGGTGGCGATACCCAGGTGTCGGGCGCCGTCGCTGCAACGCAGCTGCAGCGGCTCGCGGGCGTCATGCGGCACCGTGAACGCAAGCG
>JBBSRE010000350.1:0-3481 GCA_038243365.1 Burkholderiales bacterium
CGGCGGGAGTGCACAGCATTCGACCGAACGGCAACACGGAGAAATTGCTCAACTTCATCACGCCGCACCAGAAGTGGGGCATCCACTCGACGTACACCGACAACCTGCTGATGCTCACCCTGAGCCGAGGCGGCCCGATCATCTGGCTGAGTGAAGACGATGCCAAGACGATCGGCGTAGAGGACAACGACTGGATCGAGGCCTACAACGTGAACGGCGCCATTGCGGCGCGGGCGGTGGTGAGCCAGCGTGTGAAACCCGGCATGGTGATGATGTACCACGCGCAGGAAAAAATCGTGAACACCCCGGGCTCGGAAATCACCGGGCAGCGCGGTGGCATCCACAACTCGGTGACGCGCATCGTGCTCAAGCCCACCCACATGATTGGTGGCTACGCGCAGCTCTCCTACGGGTTTAACTACTACGGAACCATTGGCACCAACCGAGACGAATTCGTGGTCGTTCGCAAGATGGACAAGGTGGACTGGCTGGACACCCCACGGGAAGACGACCGCGCCTTCGCGGTGCAGCAACAGGGAGAGGCAGCATGAAAATTCGCGCACAAATCGGCATGGTGTTGAACCTGGACAAGTGCATTGGTTGCCACACCTGTTCGGTCACCTGCAAGAACGTCTGGACCAGCCGACCGGGTATGGAGTACGCCTGGTTCAACAACGTTGAGACCAAGCCCGGCATTGGTTACCCCAAGGAATGGGAGAACCAGGACAAGTGGAACGGCGGCTGGGTGCGCAAGGCTGACGGTTCCATCGTGCCCCGCCAAGGGGGTAAATGGTCGATGTTGATGAAGCTTTTTGCCAACCCGAACATGCCGCAGATCGACGACTACTACGAGCCGTTCACCTTCGACTACGACCACCTGCAATCGGCGCCTGAAATGAAGGCCACGCCGACGGCGCGCCCGCGCAGCCTGATCACCGGCAAGCGCATGGAGAAGATCGAATGGGGCCCGAACTGGGAAGAGATCCTCGGCGGCGAGTTCTCCAAGCGCAGCAAGGACGCCAACCTCGACAGCTTCGACCAGGTGCAGAAGGACATGGTGGGCCAGTTTGAGAACACCTTCATGATGTATCTGCCGCGCCTGTGCGAGCACTGCCTGAACCCGGCGTGTGTGGCGTCGTGCCCTTCGGGCTCGATCTACAAACGCGAGGAAGACGGCATCGTGCTGATCGACCAGGACAAATGCCGGGGCTGGCGCATGTGCGTCTCGGGTTGCCCCTACAAAAAGATTTACTACAACTGGAAGAGCGGCAAGGCGGAGAAGTGCACCTTCTGCTATCCGCGCATCGAGGCCGGCCAGCCAACCGTGTGCTCCGAGACCTGTGTGGGCCGCATCCGCTACCTCGGCGTCATCTTGTATGACGCCGACCGCATCCAGGAAGCGGCCAGCGTGCCGGACGACAAGGACCTGTACCAGGCCCAGCTCGATATCTTCCTGGACCCGCACGATCCGGCCGTGATTGCCCAGGCTCGCCTGGATGGCATTCCCGAAGCCTGGCTCGAGGGCGCCCGTAAGAGCCCCGTCTACAAGATGGCCGTGGAGTGGAAGGTGGCCCTGCCGCTGCACCCTGAATACCGCACGCTGCCGATGGTCTGGTACGTGCCGCCGCTCTCGCCGATCACCTCGGCCGCCAACGCCGGACATATCGGCAGCAACGGCGCACTGCCCGACATTGCCCAGATGCGCATTCCCGTGCAGTACCTGGCCAACCTGCTGACGGCAGGCGACACCGCGCCGGTGATCCGCTCGCTGCAGCGGATGATGGCGATGCGCGCCTACCAGCGCAGCAAGGACGTGGACAAGGAGGAGAACCTGGCGGTGCTGGCGCAGGCCGGCATCACGGTGGCCGAGGTCGAGGACATGTACCACATCATGGCCATCGCCAACTACGAAGACCGCTTCGTCATCCCGACGACGCACCGCGAATATGCAGAGAACACCTTTGACATGCGCGGCGGTTGCGGGTTCACGTTCGGCAACGGCTGCTCCGAAGGCAGCAGTGAGGTCAGCCTGTTTGGTGGTAGCAAGAAGCGCACCATTCCCATCAAGATGGAGGTGTAGGCATGGCGCTTTTCAATACCGTACCCCAGGCCAGCAAGACGCTGCGCGTGCTGGCCCTTCTGCTGGGCTATCCCAACGCCGAATTGCGTTCGCACCTGTCCGAACTGAGCCCTGCTTTGCATGAAGAGCGCGCGCTGCCGGCGCCTCGCCTCGCCGAGCTTGATGCCCTGATCGTCGCACTCGGCCGCAAGAGCGCGCTTGAAGTCGAGGCGGAGTACGTCGAGCTATTCGACCGTGGCCGCGCGACTTCTCTGCACCTGTTTGAGCATGTGCATGGAGACTCGCGCGACCGTGGGCCCGCCATGATTGACCTGACCAAGACCTACGAACAGGCCGGCTTGTTTCTCGGTGAGAGCGAGTTACCCGACTTTGTGCCGGTGGTGCTGGAGTTCGCCTCCACGCTGCCAGCGCGGCAGGCGCGCGAGTTTCTGGGCGAGATGGCGCACATTTTTAACGCCATCTTTGCCGCTCTGCAAAAGCGCGAAAGCCCGTATGCCGTGGTGCTTGGTGCATTGCTGGAGCTGGCGGGTGAGAAGGCCTCGCCGGTTGAGGTGGTGGTTGACGAACCCATCGATGCCGTCTGGCAAGAGCCTGTCGTGTTTGACGGCTGTTCATCCAAGGGCCAGGCGCGGCCCGATCAGGCACAACCCATCCACATCGTGCCGAATGCGGCACGGGCCGCCCGTGCGGCACGTCCTTCCCCAGGAGCACCACAATGACTTCTCTGTACGGCTTCCTCTTCGGGGTCTACCCCTATATTTGCCTCACGGTTTTTCTTTTGGGGAGCCTGCTGCGCTTTGACCGCGACCAGTACACCTGGAAAAGTGACTCGTCGCAGATGCTGCGCACCGGGCTGCTTCGCTGGGGCAGCAACCTGTTCCATGTAGGCATCCTGTTCCTGTTCTTTGGCCACCTGATTGGCCTGCTGGCACCGCACGCGTTCTATGCAGGCTTCATGGAAGCGTCGTTCAAGCAGCGCGTGGCCATCTACTCGGGCGGCTTCTTTGGCGTGCTGTGTTTCATCGGCCTGTCTATGCTGATCTATCGCCGCATCTTCGACGATCGCATCCGCTATACCAGCCACAAGACCGACCTGGCCATCCTGCTCATTCTGTGGGTGCAGCTGGTGGTCGGGCTGATCACGCTACCGTTTTCCTGGGCCCACTCCGATGGCAGTGTGATGCTGATTCTGGCCGACTGGGCGCAGCGCATCCTGACCCTGCGCACTGTGATCGCTGAAGTGCTGGCGGGCCTGCCTTGGCCTTACCTGGTGCACATCGTCTTTGGCATGACCATCTTCCTGCTGTTTCCCTTCAGCCGGCTGGTCCATGTCTGGAGCGGGTTTGCGTCGATTTTCTACGTGCTGCGGCCCTACCAAATCGTGCGCAGTCGCCGATTGCA
>JBBSRE010000351.1:0-3465 GCA_038243365.1 Burkholderiales bacterium
GCCAGCACCAGCACCGAGACGTCGGGGTCGACGGTGCTGGTCAGGGCGAACAGCGGGGACTCCTCGCCGAGGCTGACCAGGGCGAAGCGGTCGTAGGACTCCAGGCCGAGCAGCGGCGCGACGAAGCGCAGCTCTGGCACGTTTCGGATACGTGCAGCCCAGGTGTAGACCGCGTCAAACACGCTGGCAGTGGTCGTCGCGGAATACTGGGGGTACAACGGCAATATGAGAATGCGCGTGGCACCTTCCGCTTTGAGCGCATCGAGCTGGCTGGCGATAGACGGGTTGCCATAGCGCATCGCGTGGCGCACCAGCACGGGCGCGCCTGCTTCGCCTAGCCAGCCCCGCAACAGCTTGGCCTGTTTCTCGGTCCAGACGGCGAGTGGCGAGCCTTCACTGGTCCACACGCTGCTGTATTTGGCAGCCGACTTGGCCGGTCGCGTACGCAGGATGATGCCGTGCAAGATGAGCCACCACACCGGCTTGGGAATTTCGACCACGCGGTGGTCGGCGAGGAACTGGCCGAGGTAGCGGCGCAGCGCCTTCGCAGTGGGTGCGTCTGGCGTTCCCAGGTTGCACAGCAGGATCGCGGTGCGGGCAGGTGCGCCATGGGAATAGGCGGGTTCAGGGGCAAAAAAAGGCATGCGCAATTGTCGTGCAACCGCAAGCGATATGGCGGATGGCGCTGCTAGTGCCTAAATGGATGTATGAAAAGGTAGGACCCTCAGCGCGCCGCCTGCTTGTTCTCTGAAAGTGTCTTGCAGGCCACACAGTGCTGCGTCTGGGGCTCGATCTTCAACCGCTCAAATGGAATGTCGCATCCGCACTCGGCGCACTGACCGTAAGTACCGGCGTCCATCAACGACAGCGCGTGGTCGATGCGGGCCAGGTCGGCCGAATCGATGTTGGTCAAAGCCTGGTCGATTTCCCGCGCCTCGTTGCGCTGCAGGACGGCGCCTTGGTCGGGGTTAGGCGGCACAAGATTCTCGCGATTTTGGACCATCTGTCCCTGGAGCTCGTCCCGGCGCTCCAGAAGAAGCTGGCGCAGTCCAGTGGTCTGGGCAGGTGTAAGTGGCTTAGTCATTGGGTGTCTCCTAAAGGGTGCTCGCGCAGCGCGCGTGACTCCCCAGCATACCCGCCAGTTCGGGAGTGGCCGACCACCGACCATGGGCGATGGCGGGCCGCACCGGGCCAGTGGTTGCAGTATTCTTCATCGCATCTCCGGCGGCAGACGAACCACGCGCAACCCGCCGTCGCCGCAACAGGTCGCAACAGATCGAAAAAGATCGCAGCTTCACTCATCCCACCGTTCTCATGCCACTGGATATTTCTCGCATCCGCGCCATCAGCCTGGACCTTGACGACACGCTGTGGCCCGTCTGGCCGACGATCAAAAGAGCAGAGGCGGCATTGCAGGCGTGGCTGCGCCTCCATGCGCCGCGCGCCCATGCGGCGGGCGACGAGCCAGAGTTGCGCGCAGAGCTGCGCAGACGCGCTTCGCAGGCGCTGGCAGGACGCGAGCACGACATGAGCGCACTGCGACTGGAGGCGATCCGCCTTTTGCTTGTTCACGCTGGCGAGGACGAGAGCATGGCCGCTGCGGCGTTTGAGGTATTTTTGGCTGAGCGCCAGCAAGTCGATCTGTTTGAGGACGCCGTACCGGCGCTTGAATTTCTGAGCCAACGCTATCCCTTGATCGCTTTGTCGAACGGAAATGCAGACATTGTTCGCGTTGGGCTCGGCCACTTCTTCTCTGGATCCGTCAGCGCACAACAGGTGGGTGCCAGCAAGCCCGACCCGCGCATGTTTCAGCGGGCGGCCAGCTTGGCCGGCGTCCCGGTAGAGGCGGTCTTGCACATTGGCGATGACGTGCAACACGATGGGGTGGGCGCGCTGGAGGCAGGCATGCAGCTGGTCTGGCTGAACCGAGCCGGCAAGCACTGGGACCATGGGGCTGCCGTCCCGCACTTGACGGTCACCAGCCTCGGCGACCTGGCCTCTCATTTCGAATCACCTCCCGTGAACCGTTTGCGGGCGGATACTGAACCAGATCGGTCGTAGCGCTCGAATTTTCGCTTCCCGCTCCCGCTTTCCACAT
This sequence comes from Burkholderiales bacterium, assembly GCA_038243365.1. GTDB lineage: Bacteria > Pseudomonadota > Gammaproteobacteria > Burkholderiales > Burkholderiaceae_C > Simplicispira. Next base: position 2,099 of record JBBSRE010000351.1, read on the forward strand.
TCCCCAGAAAAGAGCCCCCATGTCGCTCACTCTCTACGGCATCGCTGCCTCTCGGACATCGCGGCCGCTATGGGCGGCCGAAGAACTGGGGTTGCAATACAACCATGTGCAGCTCGCCTACCAAGCCGGTGGCACGCGCACCGCTGAGTTCCTGCGGCTGAACCCGAACGGGCACATTCCTGTGCTGGTTGACTGCCGACCCGATGGCGAAGTGGTGGTGTGGGAAAGCATGGCCTGTGTGCTGTACTTGGCGCGCCACCACGGCGAGCCTGATGGCCTGGGCATCGTGCCCATGAATGCTCAAGAGGATGCGCAGGCGCTTCGCTGGAGCTTTTGGGCCATGACTGCTCTGGAGGCCGACGCGCTCACGGTGCTGATGCATCTGCGTGCGATGCCCGAGGAGCGGCGCAAGCCTGCCTTGGCAAAGGCGGCTCAGAGACGGCTCGCGGCGCCATTGGCCGTGCTGGAAGGCGAGCTGCTCGCGCAACGTGAGGTTGGGCGTGCATGGCTGGCTGGCGCGCGCTTCACCGTGGCGGATCTGTGCGTTGCCAGCATAGCGGCCTGGTTGTTGCCGGCTCGAGAACTGTTGGCAGCGCATCCGGCCTGCAAGGTCTGGCTCGATCAATGCCTCGCTCGCCCCGCGCAGCAAGCGGTGCGCGCCATGACGAAAAGCAGCTGATCGCGCGAGTTGCTCTGCGCAAGTTAGCTACAAATCTAATAGCTATTAGCGCAATCCGGATAAGCGCTTCAGCCATTTTTCAATCACGGATTCAACTACAAAGCGCGGCTGACTATGCTTGGCGTGAGTTTCTGCAGGCTTCTTCGCCCGCGGCAGATAGTCCTGTCAGCCCTCCGATGGGCGCAGCGTCACAGACCGATATTGCGCGTGCTGAGAAGGCGCGGGCGGCACCTCGAGAATTGCTGGACGACGCTGCCGAATGGGCATTCTTCGGCAGACTTCAAGAAAACTCCACAAGCAAGCGAGATGGCGCATTTGCAGACCCCTTGACCGTTCGCTGGGAGTCGCGCAACGTTGTTCGGGGCATGCGCTGTGCGGCCTGGGCGCTGACGCTCGAGGATGCGCCGCTTCTCGCGATATGACCACTCTGCTATCGTTTTCCCCATTCGGGGTGAACCGCTGCCCGGTTCCCAACATGATCGCCCTGACGACTGCCGCAAACTTCCGCACAACGCACAACGCACAACGCACAACGCACAACGCACAACCCGGTTGCAGTGTCCGTGGCTCCGCAACCTTTGAGACGATCACTTCAATGTCCACAAACGCTCCTATTTCCTTCTCCACCTGCGATTTCTGTGACGCTCACAAAGGCGACGTCAGCGACGTATTGCATGTGCTTCCACCC
>JBBSRE010000352.1:0-3455 GCA_038243365.1 Burkholderiales bacterium
CGTCGCCGGTGATGCCGGCGGAAGACCTTGAGCCTGGTGCGGGTGAGCGGCGGGCCGGTCGGCAGCTATCGCCGTGATGGCGCATCGTTGAACCGAATCACGCTTCGCAACGTCGGCAGCTAACGCCGGCACTTGGCCAGCAGTAGCCGTATGCGGGCTGCGTGCACTGTAAGCGGCTGCGGTGTACGGATAGCCAGCGCAGCGGCACCCGGGCAGCGACCTGATTGCACAAAAATAGGGCATAAAAAAATGGCGCCGCTTCGAAAAGCGGCGCCATCGGTTGTCACACCACTTCGATCAACTGCGGATCAGACGCGACCGGCAGCTTCGTTGCGGCGACGGCGGATGGCCAGGCCCAAGGCGGCCAGACCAACGCCCAACAGGCCAGCCGCACCCGGCTCCGGCACTGACACCGACTTGCCGATCAACTGCCCGGTACCCGAAATCGGATAGCAGGTGCCGTTCGCGCAAATGTTGGCGGAATCAAACTGGAAGGACGAGCCAAGCCTGAAATCCGCAAATCCACCGATACCGTCGGCAATGGTATTCGTGTCGGTCATGAACGCCGCCGCGCCACCGGTCACGTCTAGCAATCCGAATCCGAAGGAGCCTTCCGTCGGATTGGAAACGGTACCATTGATTCCAGAGTACAGCTGCCCTAGCGCATTGAAGCCAGTGCGTGGAGCGGTATGGCCAGCCAGGCTAAGCCACAACGTACCAATGCCGGCGGAAGTGGGATCCGTTACTTTAAAACTATTATTCGGAGCCACGTAGAAATTGAGGAGCCCACCATCGAACACGACCCGCGGACTTGGGCCAGTGTTATCGATGTTCGACACCGTGTACTGGAACGTAAAGTTGAGATCGCAAGAGGGGCAAAACTGTGCTTCAAGGTCGCCGTTAATCGTGCCAATCTGGCCGTAGCCCATCACCACGTCACCAACCTTCGAAACTGATGATTCGCGGAAGTTGACTGCCTGAATGTTCAGGTCCAGTGGACTGCTGGTGTTGACTAGGACGCCGTCTACGTCAACGGTCGTTGCAAACGTCGTCCCACTGAACGCGCCGAACGCCAGTGCGCAAGCGACGGCAACCCCGATGCTTTTCTTGTTGAACATGTCTTTCTCCTTGGGAACCATCAAAAATTAGGCCGCGAAGGGCGATGGCTCGCGAGTAAACTTGCCCTGCAGTTGTATTAAGCAAGGTGCGTGCCATCGTCATAACATGCTGTCTCTACTCAAGTTTGTTGTTCGACAAGGCCGGTTTCGTGGAGCGTAATCGTAAGGTATCCCGACGCTGCGGAATGGGGCAACGCACCGCGGTGGGAGCGCCGAAAATGTCCTAAGAGTCTGTTTTGCCAGCCATTAGTTCGCGCAGGACGTTGCAGGCCCCTTCTGTAAAGGATATCGACACCCACATGACGACGACATTTTGTTCACGTGAACGGCGTGAACCCCTTGTGAAACCGAGACTTATTCAACGCGGCAAATGCAGGTACAAACGCGGCAGGGAACCAGTTTCAGGCTTTTTTGGTTAGCGCGGCAAGGTGTTCTGGCAAATCGTCGCGGACCGCGTTGGACCCGTCGCACGCAATGGGATCTTCTGGCCGCGGCGCTATGGCAAAACCCCGAAACTTGCCGGTGCCCGTCGCCCATTGCGCATGCTTATCGCAGACCGCGCATAGCCGAGGCGCAGAAACACCAGACCATGGCCAGCGCCGCACAGCGCGCCCAAGCGCGAACCCAGGCCGGAGAGCGCGGTCTGAAATGCCGGTTCGATGGCCACGAAGCCCAGGCTGAGCACTCCCGCCGCCGCATACGGCTGGACTGACAGGCCGTCCAGCGTTGCCTGAAGCCACACGCGCTGCAACGCGCGGCCACCGGCAAGCACATCGGATCGCGCCGTGGACGGAATGACCAACGCGCAGAGACCTGGCGACAGCCGGATCGGCAGCCAGGCCGAGCGAAAGCCCAGACTCGATGCCGCGCCAACCCGGTTGAGCGTCGACATCACCGCCGGACGCCGCAGCGCCTGAAACAGCGGGCGCATCGGTAACTCGACGGCAAGTGTCGCCGGGGCCAGGCCTTCTTCGCAGGTGGCGTGCCAGCCCGCAGAAAAACGGATGCTCGAAAACAATTCCGCGTGCAGCGTCGGGCTGCGGAACCGCAACGTTTCAGCGCGCCTGATGACTCCAAGCGCCGCCTTCTTCTCACCCGGTGTTTGCGGCCAGTAGAGCCGTTGTCCGGGAATCTGCAGCGCCTGGGCATCCAGCCGCGCCTGGGTAGCTGCGTCTATCGGCCCGCGCCAGGGGAAACTGCGGTCGGTATGACGCTGCTCGATGGCGGCAACCAGCGGTTCGGCCTGCCCGGACCCGGAATCGCTGCGCCAACGGATGCGGGCGACCCACCGCTCGTCGCCGGGCTCAGGAAAGGTCTGCATGTCCGCCGCGTAGCCGAGCGACCGAGCCTGGATGAGCATGTTTTCCAGGCACGCGCCGGCGGCCAGGTCGCTGAGCACATAGCGCGCGTCGGATACGCCGCCGCTGCGAGCTTCGTCGATGCGAAGGTTGAACTCGTCGCCCGACCACGCAAATCGCCACGGCTGCGAGTTGTCAGCCGAAGGCGCGGCAATGGCGGCGTGCAGGATGGCTGTTTTTGTCTGTGGATTCACGGCCGGCGCCCATCCCTGAATAGTGCAACTGTGATTTGACGAAAACGCCAGGGATCATGCAGCTATCGCGGCGTTTACGGTGGTTTCGCGCTTTCCGCTCGGTAGTCAAAGCACTATAGCGGGCGATGACAATCTCCACCAAAGCGCGTCCGTGCAAGCCGGATCAACTTGGGCATCGCTGTCGGGTTGCTGATGCCCGGCTTTCTGCGGTGCATGCGCTGGATCACCGTCATGCCCGCCGGCATGGAAGACTCGACGCGAGTTGGCCGTGAACGCGGCGCGCTGCGGTCAGCCGGCGGGCGCCGTCGCTGCGACCGCGGGGCGAACACCGACGGTCTTCGGTCGGATCACGGATCTGTCGCCTGCGGATGACCCGACGTTTGTGAGCGGTGACAGGCGTGCGTTTTCAGAAGTGTGCGACGCAGCGCGCCATCCCGTTTCCAGACCGCGGCGACGTCAGAGGCGGCAGTGCAGGGAGGTTGGCAAATTAGAAGGTTAGTCCGCGAATACCGCTAATACGCCCAATCGCGCGCCTTTATCGACTCCGTGAAGAGGCCGTGCAGACGATATTTCGGCCGCTACAGCTTGCCACACGCCAAATTCACGCTAGAATCCAGCTCGGCCCTCGTTTCGCGGCCATCGGATCGAAAATCCACGGGACGTGCCTTCACGCTCTCGATGCGTTATTTTCATACGCAGTTCACAGATTGCTAGCTCCGATCTAGCATATCTTTCACATAGCCATGACATGATGTGGCCAACGGGAACAGCGCCCACGAAGGGCA
>JBBSRE010000353.1:0-3446 GCA_038243365.1 Burkholderiales bacterium
AGTAAGCCATCGACAGTGCCAATGTGCTGCGCGCCGCGGCTATCGACATCAACATCATCAGCTGCATGCTTTCGGCCCCGCCGCCGGACGAGCTGGTGAAGGCTTGCGCACCCTGCGTATCGACAGCCTCTAACGGCGGGAGATACTTCTGGCCGTGCAGCAGGCGACCGGTGAGGGTGACCCAGTTGTCCAAGGGGTCGTCACAGAAAACGGAAAATAAAGCACTACAAGGGCGTTTCCCGAAGTCAAGCAGCACTTTCCCCTGACGACCCGCATGCATGAGTCGCTGTATTGCCTGGAACCAACCAGTAGAAGCTTCCCCTCTTTTTGGCGACAGTGACAAGAAAAAAACAAGGTGCGGACTGGCTGAACTACAAACGGACATGATTGCTGCAAATTTTGGCAGCGGTCCCTGATGAAAGACGCACGCGGGGGCCTCATTCGTTAGTCGAAGTGGCCAGTGACCACCTCCGTGCTTTATTCAGGCACTCCCCGCGCAGGTCCAACCTTGCTTCATCACTGAAAGCCGTCAAGCGGCGGTAGTCATCAATTCTTTTGTGTCTCCTGAATGCGTGCTGGCCGGTGCTAATCGCCTCCAGCGTTCAGGCGGGCATGGCGAAACGTTCACCTCGAGCCAGCATGGCCCAGCACATCCGGGCATTCTTGGCGGCGATGGCCACGATGGCGCGCCAGTAACCGCGCCGCTCGGCCAGGGCCAGCGCCCAGCGGCTCAAGCCGTCGGTGTTGTCCTTGGCTCTGTTGAGGACGGCACGCGCGCCCAGGACCAGCAAGGAGCGCATGTAAGGGTCGCCCGCCTTGGTGATGCGGCCCAGCCGCGCTTTGACTCCTGAGCTGTACTGGCTGGGCGCCAAGCCCAGCCAGGCGGCAAACTGGCGGCCGCACTTGAACTCGTGACCGTTGCCAATCATCGCCAGCATGGCGCTGGCGGTGGTCTCGCCAATCCCTTTGAGGCGCATGAGTTGCTGAGCCCGGCTGTCCTCGCGGGCCATCTGCGCGACGTGTTTGTCGTACTGCCCGATGCGCTCATCAAGGTGATGCAGCTCGCTCAGCAAGTCGCCCACGGCCGTGTTGGCCCAGCCCGGCAAGTCCTCCAGGCACCCGGTGGCCTCACGCCGCACGGTGGCCGCTTTGAGCGGCAGGACAATTCCAAACTCGGCCAGCAGGCCCCGGATGCGGTTGATGGTGGCCGTACGCTGTTCGATGAAGCCCTGGCGAACCCGGTGAATGCCGAGCTGGCCTTGCTGGGCGAGGTTCTTGATGGGCACAAAACGCATGTTGGGCCGCTGCACGGCCTCGCAAATGGCGGCCGCGTCGGCCGCGTCGTTCTTGCCCTGCTTGCCCGAGAGACGGTAGGGCGTGACGAACTTGGGCGCCATTAGCCGCACGGTGTGGCCGTGGGCCGTGAACTGGCGCGCCCAGTGGTGGGCGCCCGAGCAGGCCTCCAGGCCAATCGTGCACGGCGGCAGTGAGACTACCAGTTCCAGCAGCTTGGCCCGAGCCACCGACGGCTTGACCAGCGCAGGCTTGCCTGCTTCGTTGACGCCGTGGACGGCAAAAACATTCTTGGCCAAGTCAATGCCAATAAAGACGATGCTCATGGTCCTTCCCCTTGTGGTGAGTGGATGAAAAGTTTGCGCTTCCCATCGTGGCACCGGGTGGATGCACAGCACAACGCGGTAAAACCCGGAACCAGCGAAACGCCTCTTTCATTCGTTAAGGCTGATGGTGCGACATCGCCTTGTTCTTGGCCAAGAGCCGTGCGACCGTTGAAGGGTGAACATTGAACAGGCGTGCGGCATCGGCTGCGGTTTTCTGACCGGACGCTACCAGCAGCACAATTTCCTGTTGCTGGCGTGGGGTGAGCTTGGGGCGCCGGCCCCCTACACGACCTTCCTTGCGCGCGGCGAGCAAGCCGCCGCGTGTGCGCTCGCGCAGCATGGCGCGCTCGAATTCGGCGAATGAGCCCACGATCTGCATCATCATCCGGCCCGCCGAAGTGGTGGTGTCGATGGCTTCGCCCAAGCTGTGAAAGCCGGCGCCCAACAGCTGCACCTTTTCCAGCAGCATCAGCAAGTCCTTGAGCGAGCGCGACAGCCGGTCGAGCTTGCAGACCACGAGCACATCGCCGTGGCGTAGCTGATCGAGCAGCCGATGCAGCTCGGGGCGATCCCAACGTCCTGCCGATGCTTTTTCTTGAAAAATGCGTGTGCAACCGGCCGCTTTAAGCGCTGCAATTTGCGCGCTGTTGTCCTGATCCTGGGTGGAAACACGGGCGTAGCCAATATGCATCTTGAGGCTTCCTTCAAAAGGATGGGGAGCACCTATAAACCTGTTGCCATTCGTTTGAGCTGTGCAATATATTTGCGCAACGCATGCTCTCCCGTGGGATTCGAGCATTGCAACATAGGTGCGCAAACGATCGTTTGCGCACCAGCATAACCAGGAGCCCTTGATGCCTCGTCGTTCCATTCTTTCAGCCACCGAGCGTGAGAGCCTGCTGGCACTGCCTGATGGCAAAGACGAGCTTATCCGGCTTTGCACCTTCAGCGATACCGACCTGGCCATCATTGGGCAGCATCGCGGGCCAGCCAACCGGCTTGGCTTTGCGATCCAGCTGTGCTACTTGCGATTTCCCGGCATCATTCTGGGCGCCGGTTAATCCCCATCGCCTGCCTTGCTGGGCATGGTGGCCGCGCAACTCAAGGTGCCTGTGACATGTTGGGATGAGTACGGCCAGCGCGATCAGACCCGCCGTGAGCACCTGGTTGAACTGCAAACGGCGTTTGGTTTCAAGCCCTTCACCATGCGCCATTACCGGCAAGCCGTCCAAGCGCTGACAGAGCTGGCGTTGCAGACCGACAAAGGCATTGTGCTGGCCAGCACGCTGGTCGAAAACCTGCGTCGTCAAGCCATCATTCTCCCGGCCATGAATGCCATTGAGCGAGCCGGCGCCGAGGCCATTACGCGTGCCAACCGGCGTATCCACGCAGCGTTGGCCGATTCACTGACGCCGGCACACCGCCAGCGTCTGGATGAGTTGCTCCAGCGCAAGGAGGGCAGCGGGCTCACCTGGCTGGCGTGGCTGCGGCTGTCGCCTCTAAAGCCCAACTCGCGGCACATGCTGGAGCATATCGAGCGCCTCAAGGTCTGGCAGGCGCTAGACCTGCCCGCCGGCATCGAGCGGCTGGTTCACCAGAACCGGCTGCTCAAGATCGCCCGCGAGGGCGCCCAGATGACGCCCGCCGATCTGGGTAAATTCGAGCCGCAGCGGCGCTATGCGAGCCTGGTCGCGCTGGCCGTGGAGGGCATGGCCACCGTCACCGACGAGATCATTGACCTGCAAGACCGCATCATTGGCAAGCTGTTTAACGCAGCGAAGAACAAGCATCAACAAAAATTCCAAGAATCCGGCAAGGCCATCAATG
>JBBSRE010000354.1:0-3441 GCA_038243365.1 Burkholderiales bacterium
GACCAGACCGACGTGTTGAGCATGTTTCTTCAATGCGGTCGTGCTCACATCACTTCTCCACCCGAGACCGAGAGCGACTGCCCGGTAACAGCGCCCGCACCTTCGGAGCACAGCCATGCCACAGCATCTGCCACTTCTTGCGGAGTGACGAGTTTTCCCTGCGGATTGGCCTGCACGAATGCGGCCTTCGCCTCCTGTTCGCTGCGCCCGGTTTTGGCCACCACGCGCGCTATGCTCGCGCGCATGATCTCCGTTTCGGTGTAGCCGGGGCACACGGCATTCACCGTGATGCCTTTGGTGGCGAGCTCCAGCGCCAGCGAGCGCGTGAGACCGATTACGCCGTGCTTGGCGGCGCAGTACGCCGACACGTAGGCGTACCCCACCTGCCCCGCCGTGCTGGCGACATTGACGACGCGGCCCCAGCCCGACTGCAGCATGGATGGCAACACTGCCTGCGTGCAAAGCATGGTCCCGGTGAGGTTCACCTCCAGCATGCGGCGCCAGAGCGCTTCGTCCATCTTCAGGAAGGGCGCGCTTTCTGCCTGTCCGGCGTTGTTGACGAGCACCTCGACACTGCCAAATCTTGCCTCTGCGTCGGCCAGCGCTGCCGCGACTTCCGATGCGTTGGCGACGTCCGCTGAGACCGCATGCAGTGCCTGCGGATTCTCTGCGACCAGCGCCTGCACCACTTCCAGGCGACGCCCTAGCACCGTGACATGCATTCCGCGACCCACCAGCAGACGCGCAACCGCCGCGCCAATGCCCTGCCCGCCGCCGGTGACCAGCGCGTGCCGCGGCGCCGCAGATGCGCGCTCGGTCGAGGGTGAGGAGTCCGTGGCCATGGCTTAGTTCTTGGCTGGGGGAGCCTGTGTGGCTTGTGCGCGCGCAAACAGCGACTCCATTTGCCCTTTTGCCGACTGGTACTGCTTGGGCCAGGTGACAGGCGTGTAGCCAATCTTGGCTGCTTCGGTGAGCGTCCACGCCGGGTTTGCCAAATGCGGGCGCGCCACGGCGCAAAGATCGGCGCGGCCGGCGGCCAGAATGCTGTTGGCGTGGTCGGCCTCGCTAATGGCGCCCACCGCGATGGTCGGTATGCCCGCTTCCTGGCGAATGCGGTCGGCAAACGGGGTCTGGAACATGCGTCCGTAGACCGGCTTCTCTTTCTTGCTGACCTGGCCCGACGAGCAGTCAATCATGTCGGCGCCCGCTTCCTTGAAAGCACGAGCGATAAGCACAGCGTCGTCGGGCGTGATGCCACCGTCGACCCAGTCGTTTGCCGAAATGCGCACTGAGATCGGCTTGTCTTGAGGCCACGCAGCGCGCACTGCGGTGAACACCTCCAGTGGATAACGCAGCCGGTTTTCCAGCGTTCCGCCGTATTCGTCGCTACGGTGGTTGGTCAGCGGGGAAATGAAGCTGGAGAGCAAATAACCGTGCGCGCAGTGCAGCTCCAGCCAGTCGGCGCCCGCTTCTGCGGCGGCGCTGGTCGATGCGACGAACTGGGCCTTCACCTCGTCCATGTCAGCCTGCGTCATCTCGCGTGACACCTGGCTCACACCTTCAACGTACTGCTGGGGCGAGGCCGAGACAATGGGCCAGTTGCCAGACTCGAGCGGCTTGTCGATTCCTTCCCAAGCCAGGCGGGTAGACGCTTTCGCACCGGCGTGGCCGACCTGAATGCCGAACTTGGCGTCGGTGTTTGCATGGATCCAGTCTGCGATGCGCTTGAATGCAGCGGTGTGTTCAGGCGTGTACAAGCCCGGGCAGCCCGGCGTAATGCGTCCTTCGGCGCTGACGCAGGTCATCTCGGCAAACACGAGGCCAGCGCCACCCATGGCGCGGGCGCCGAGGTGCACCAAGTGATAGTCGCCCGCCACGCCGTCCACGGCCGAGTACTGTGCCATCGGCGAGACCACGATGCGGTTTTTCAACGTGACGCCTCGCATGGTGTAGGGCGTGAACATGGGCGGCGTTGGCGCACCCGGTTCGGCGCCGCCGGAGGCGCCAGCGCGCTCTGCGAACCAGCGCTCGTACCCTTGCAGCCAGGCACTGTCTCGCAGCCGCAAGTTCTCGTGGCTGATTCGCTGACTGCGGGTGAGCATGGAGTACATGAACTGCTCAGGGTCAAGCTGGTCGCAGTAGCGCTCCCCACACGCTTCGAACCACTCCATGGCGTTCCAGGCGGCGTTCTGCAGGCGCAGCGTCTCGATGCGACGCGCTTCTTGGTAAATGGTCAGCACCTCCTCAATGTGCTCGGGCCCGTCCCCCAGCAATTTGAATTGGCGTGTGAGCTCGATGGCGTCTTCTATGGCCAGTTTGGTACCCGATCCGATGGCGAAATGCGCGGTGTGTACCGCGTCCCCCATCAGCACCAGATGGCTGCCGTGCTGGTTTTTGAGCCACCACTCTTCGCACACCACGCGCTGGAAGTTGATCCACGCCGAGCCGCTCAGGTGGCGCGCGTTGGTCATCAAAGACTCACCCGCCAGCGTGCCCGCAAACACCTTTTCGCAAAAGGCGATGGACTCTTCCTGGTCAGCTTTGTCCAGACCATGGGCCAGCCAGACGTGCTCCGGGCATTCGACGATGAAGGTCGTCGTCTCGTCGTCAAACTGGTAGATGTGCGCCTGGAACCAACCGTGCTCGGTGCGCTGAAAATCGAAAGTGAATGCGTCGTAGAGCTTTTTCGTGCCCAGCCAGATAAAGCGGTTGGGCCGGGTGACGATGTCCGGTTTAAAAACGTCCGCATGCAGCGTGCGAATGCGCGAGTTCACGCCGTCGCAGGCAATGATCAGGTCTGCATTGGGGTAGTCGGTATCGGAAGCCGCTTCAGTCTCAAACACCAGTTTGACGCCCACCTGCTCGCAGCGCGCTTGAAGGATATTGAGCAGCTTCTTGCGCCCTATGCCTACGAAGCCGTGGCCACCCGAGCGAATGGTGCGGCCCTTGAACAGCAGCTCAATGTCGTCCCAATGGTTAAACGACTGCTCGATTTCCTGTGCAGAGGCCGGGTCCCATTGGCGCATGTTGTCCATGGTGGCGTCGGAGAACACGACTCCCCATCCAAAGGTGTCGTAGGGCTTGTTGCGCTCGACCACACTGATATCGTGTGCAGGGTTCTGCTGCTTCATGAGAAGCGAGAAGTACAGCCCTGCAGGGCCGCCGCCAATGCACACGATCTTCATGCGTCTACCTTCCTTTATTGAGCGCCAAAGATTGGCGCCCGGATATCTAATTTATGTTCATATCATTTAGGTGTCAACTAGTTTAGGGGGTTTTGGAGCAAGGGTGTTCCCGCGGTTTTGGCACTCCCCAGGCGTCGCCAGTGTGGCTCGCGGTGCAGCAAAATCGTCCCAGTCAGCCTGGCAGTCCGCACGGGCAGCACCGATCCGCGCACGCGTAACACCGCGCTTTTTCACAGCTGGTGCTTTGCCATAGCGC
>JBBSRE010000355.1:0-3429 GCA_038243365.1 Burkholderiales bacterium
CCGACGAAAACTTGACCTCAATCCCCAAACTGCGTCGCCCCACCTGCACCACGATGTCCATCTCGGCGCCCGCCGCCGTCCGGTAGAAGCCCAGTGGTGCGCCCTCGGGCCGATGCGCCGCCACCTGCTCGACCACGAACCCCTCCCACGATGCGCCCACGATGGGGTGGCCTTGCAGGTCTGACAGGCTGGCGATGTTCAACAGCGCGTGCAACAGGCCGCTGTCGCGGATGTAGGTCTTGGGCGACTTGACGAGGCGCTTGCCCACGTTGGGCAAATGCGGCTCCAGACGGCGCACCAGCATGGTGTCGACCAGCACATCCAAGTAGCGTGCGGTGGTGGTGTGCGACGCGCCCCCTAGCGACTGACCCAGCTGCGATGCATTGAACAGCTGCCCCTGCAAATGCGCCAACATGCGCCAGAAGCGGTGCAGTGTGTCGGCCGCCACAGTCACGCCCATTTGCGGAAGGTCGCGCTGCAAGAAGGTCTGGATAAAGTCCTGCCGCCACGCATAGGACAGCCGGTCACTCGGTGCCAGGTGCGCCAGTGGAAATCCGCCCCGGTGCCACAGCTGTTGCAGATCGCCTAGGTCGTGGGTGGCCGCCACCTCGCTGGCCAGCAAAGGCGTCAGCTCCATATAGCCCACCCGCCCCGCCAGCGATTCGGAAGGTTGGCGCAGCAGCGCCCCGCTGGCGGAACCAAGCAGCAGAAAGCGACTTGGCCGACGATCGGCATCAATTTCGGGCCGAAGGTGGGTGAACAGGTCGGGCAGCATCTGCACTTCGTCCATCACCACCAGCCGGTCGCGGTGCTGAGCCAAAAACAATTCCGGCTCGGTCAACTGCGCCCGGTCGGCAGGCCGCTCAAGGTCAAGGAACAGCGCCCCCGGATTGCGTGCCGCAATCGCCCCGGCCAGCGTGGTCTTGCCCACTTGGCGCGGTCCCAATAGCACCACGCCGGGATAGAACGCCATGCGTTCGTCCAGGAGCGCGTTTATTTGGCGATTTATCATCCTTGTATTTTGATCGTAGCATGATCAATATGCAAGGAAAGCCTTGTGAAGGTCGAACTAGTACACCGGTTGAAAGCGCTCAATCGCCTCGCGTACCTTCGCATTCACCGAAAAAACCTCACCGTGTTTGCCGGCCAACTCCTCCGAGCGGCGCAGGAACGTTTCGACTCCCGTCCCGTAAATGAACTGCATCGCCCCGCCCGTCCACGCTGGAAACCCAATCCCGAAGATCGATCCGATGTTTGCGTCGTGTACGCTGGTGAGTACGCCCTCTGAAAGGCACCGGGCGGTCTCTATGGCCTGACGGTAAAGCAAACGGTCCTGGATGTCCTGCACCTCGGCTTGCACATCGGGCTTCTCAAACATCGCCTGTAATTCGGGCCACAGGTGTTTTTTCTCCCCTGCGGGATAGTCATAAAAACCACCACCCGCAGCACGGCCCGCACGCTGGTGTTCCTTCACCATGCGCTCCACCAGCAGTTCGCCGGGCGTCGCCTCGTAGGTTTTTCCTTCGGCGGCAAAGTCGGCACGGGTTTGGTCCAGCACGTGCACGCTCAGTGACAACGCGGTTTCGTCCAGTACGGCCAGCGGGCCAACGGGCATGCCCGCCTGCATGGCGGCGTTTTCGATGAGCGCGGCGGGGATGCCTTCGCCCAGCATCGCCGCGCCCTCCATCACATAGGTGCCGAAGGTGCGGCTGGTGTAGAAGCCGCGCGAATCGTTGACCACGATGGGAAGCTTCCCGAGCTGCTGCACATAGTCAAAAGCGCGGGCCACGGTCTCATCGTCGGTGTCCTTGCCGCGGATGATCTCGACCAGTTTCATCTTGTCCACGGGGCTGAAATAGTGGATGCCGACAAACTTCCCTGGCGCTGCGCTGGCGTGCGCCAGGCCTGAGATGGGGAGGGTGGAGGTGTTGCTGGCAAAGAATCCGCCGGGGGCTAGCTGTGGCTCGGCTTCGCGCGTCACTTGCGCCTTGAGCTCGCGGTTCTCAAACACGGCTTCAATGATGAGCTCGCAGCCTGCCAGGTCGGCCGCATTGGCCGTGGGGGTGATGCGGCCGAGCAGAGTTTGGGCCTTGGCGGCGTCCATGTGGCCTTTGGCGACGCGCTTTTCCGCGAGGCTGGCGCTGTACTGCTTGCCGGCGTCCGCCTTTTCTTGGCTCACATCTTTGAGGACGGTGACAATGCCTTTGCTGGCCTGGGCCCAGGCGATGCCCGCGCCCATCATGCCGGCGCCCAGCACTCCTACTGTCGACAGCTTGGCGCGCGGTGCGTTGCCGGGCCGGGAGCGCCCGCTGGTCACGGCATTCATGTCAAAGAAGAAAGCGCTGATCATGTTGCGTGCCACTTGGCCGGTCATGATTTTGGCCAGTGCGCGGCTCTCGATTCGCAGTGCCGTGTCGTAGTCCACCATCGCGCCTTCGACCATGCAGGCCAGCGCCGCCTCAGGCGCCGGGTAGCGGCCACGCGTGGTTTTCTTCAACATGGCGGGCGCCACGATGAGGGCGTTGGCGATCTTGGGGTTGCTCGGTGAGCCGCCGGGAATGCGGTAGTTCTTGTCGTCCCAAGGCTGCTGCGCTGTGGGGTTGGCGGCAATCCAGGCCAACGCGGCCGGCAGCAGTTCCCCGGGCGTGGCCACAGTGGCGTGTACCAGGCCGAGTTGCACGGCTTCCTGCGGGTTGAAGAGCTTGCCCTCCAGCAGGTAGGGCTGCGCGCCCATCAGGCCGAGCAGGCGCGTCATCTTGGTGATGCCGGTCGCGCCGGGGATCAGGCCCAGCGTCACCTCCGGCAGGCCGAACTGGATCTTGGGGTTGTCCAGCGCGATGCGGTGGTGGGCGATCAGCGCCACTTCCCATCCGCCGCCCAGCGCCGCGCCGTTGAGGCACGCCACCACCGGGATGCCCAAGGTCTCCAGGGTGCGGAACTGCTGCTTCATGCGCTCGACGACGGCAAAGCCGGCTTGCGCGTCGTCGGCCGTGCCGCGCATGGTGGCTTTCAGATCGGCGCCGGCGAAAAAGCTGGTCTTGGCCGATGCCAGCACGATACCGGTCAGCTGGGCGCGATCCTGCTGCACCTGTTGGACCAGCTCCACCAGATCGTTTTGCCACTGCACGCACATGGTGTTGACGGGCGAACCGGCTTCGTCAAAAGTGACCAAAGCGACCTTGCCAGCAGCGGCGTCAAGAAGTTCGTAGCGAATGGTTTGCATGGTGTTGTCTCTCAATCTCTTGGTGCGTTCTTATGGGATTCAGGCGCGGTCGTCGACAACGCGCCTATCTGTACCAGTGCCACCGTGGAACGGGCTTCGCCCGGCCACCGGAGGCGTCCCCCTCAGGGGGATGACGCGCAGCGGCGCAGGGGGAGTTAAACCCTCTCCACGATGGTGGCAATCCCCATCCCCCCACCGACGCACAG
>JBBSRE010000356.1:0-3418 GCA_038243365.1 Burkholderiales bacterium
AACTGCAGCTACTGCGGCGCCACAGTGTCACCAGGCACAAAAACGGTTGAGCGCGCGACGTTTTTCGATGCTTGGACCCGTGCCCAGGCGACGCCTTCGCCTTCGCATTCGGACGGCAAGGCGATTCAGTGGCTCGGAAACCGCTACACCGTTCTGGCAACGCTGGGCAAAGGCCAACACAGCGACGTGCTGCTGACCGAGCGCTCCAGTGGACTGCCGTGTCGGGTTGTACTGAAGCTTGCTGCGGCTGAGGGCCGGTGCGCCATCCTGCGGCGCGAGGCCGACACGCTGGCCAGCTTGCAGGCGATCAATGCCTCTGGGTCAGCTTATTACTCACAACGCCTGCCGCAGCCCTTGGGCGTGGGAACCGCGCAGCAGCCAGGGCAGCCCGACCGCGACGCCCTGGGCTTGCGCCACCCGCCGGGCTACTGGGGCAGTCTGGCCGAGGTGGCGCTACAGCATGGGAGCGGCATCGATCCGCGCCATGCGGTGTGGATGTGGCGGCGCATGCTGGAAGTCCTGAGTTTCGTCCATGGCAATGGTTGGGCGCACGGTGATCTGCAGCCGGCGCATGCGCTGGTTCATCCGCGCGACCACGGCGTCCTGCTGATCGGCTGGTCGCACGCCCGGCGCTTTTCCCCAACCGAGCGGGGCGGCGCCACCGGGCGTGATTTGGCGCAAACGGCGTGGACCATACGCGCCCTGCTTCACGGGCAAGGTGCAGGCGAGCCAGGTGTCGGCAAGCAGACCCCCGCGCCACTGTCTGCGCTGCTGCGGCAATGCAGCGAAGACGCGCAGTATGCTGCCCGCCTCAGTGCAGAAGGCGTCGAACGCGCACTTTCGGCCGCCTCTCAAGCGGCTTTCGGTCCGGCGCAGTTTTTGCATTTCGACCCCGCGCCGCAACGCGGCTGAACCAAGGACGCTTCAATGGGCTACGGAAACTACTCGCACGCCGCGCACGCCGCCATCATTGCCGACCGGGCCACACTGGCCGGCAACGAGGTCTTCACGCAAGACGGCACTCACCCGCTCATGAACCCTCGTGGCTTGACGGTTCGCGAGTGCCGCGACAGTGCCGAACATCCCCAGTCACTGGCCATTGCTTTTGCCCTGGATGTCACCGGATCGATGGGAGACATTCCCCAAATGTTGGCGCGAAAGGAGTTGCCGAATTTCATGAAGCTGCTAACGGATTGCGGCGTCCCCGATCCACAGCTGCTTTTCATGGCGATTGGCGATGCTCATTCTGACCAGGCCGCGCTTCAGGTCGGCCAGTTTGAATCGACTGCCGAGCTGATGGACCAGTGGCTCACGCGCAGCTACCTCGAAGGCGGCGGCGGTGGCAGCGGCGAAGAAAGCTACGAACTTGCCTTCTATGTGCTGGCGCAGCACACCGACATTGACTGTTGGGTCAAGCGCCGAAAACGCGGCTACCTGTTCATGACCGGCGACGAGCTCGCGTATTCCGCCGTGTCGCGTCACCAAATCGACGCATTGATCGGCGAGAAGGTCGACGAAGACATTCCGATCGAAGAAGTGATTGCGGCCGCAGCTGAAACCTATCACCTGTTTTTCCTGATTCCCGATGCGCGGCGCCGCCAGCAATGCGAGCCGCGATGGCGCGAGTTGCTGGGTGACCACGTGATCTGCATGGGCGCCCCGGAAGACGCTTGCGCGGTGGCAGCCGGCATCGTGGCACTGACGGAAAAAGCGGTGCCCGACATGGATGCGCTGGCACGAACCATGCGCGGCCAAGGCATGGAGCGAGCCCGCGTCGCGCGCGTAGTGCGGGCGCTCGACGGCTATGCCGACCTGCTGCAAACCGGATCCGCAGATCATTCCGGGCGCGCAGCGGCCGGCATCGACTCGGCCAAAACGCCACCTTGGTGGAAGCGGCTATTCCCCTGAATACGCGGTTGGTATGAGCGCGCGCTATACCTCGCTGCTCGGTCTGGCCTTTGGCGACTGCGGCAAGGGTTTGTTGACCGACTACCTGTGCAGAGCGCAGGGCGCGCACACCGTGGTTCGTTTCAATGGCGGAGCGCAGGCAGGCCACAACGTGGTGCTGCAAGACGGCCGCCATCACACTTTTGCGCAGTGGGGCGCCGGAACCTTAGTTTCGGACGTCGTCACCGTCCTTGCGCAACCAGTGGTGATCCACCCGACGGCCCTGCTGGTGGAGGCTCAGTTCCTCGCCCAAGTGGGAGTTTCCGACGCCTTCGACCGCTTGCTGATCGACGAACGCTGTCGGGTCACGACCCCTTTTCACCAGTCGGCGGGGCGGTTGCGGGAATGGGCGCGCGGACCGGCAGCGCATGGAAGCTGCGGCGTCGGAGTGGGCGAGACCGTGCGCCAGGCACTGGCCGATCCCGAAGTCACCCTGCGGTACGGTGACCTCCGCCATCCGAAGCGGGCACTGGAGAAACTCGAGCACCTGAGATCCTCCCTGCGCGCCGACCACGGGCTCGCTTGGCAGCAGATGCAGCGCCCTGCCGGGGCGGAGCAGGAGCGGGCACTGCTGGGCAACGCAACGGTGTCCGCCCGCTGGCTCGAGCAGGCCGCAATCTGCCTCCAGCGTTCGCCGCCAGCGTCGCCAGCGCGTATTGCAGCGCAGCTCCTGAAAGACGGTGAGATCGTTTTCGAAGGCGCGCAAGGCGTGCTGCTGGACGAGCGCCATGGCTTTCATCCGCACACCAGTTGGAGTTCGATTTCAACAGCCAGTGTCGACGCGGTGCTGGTCGACCTCGACATCCACGCACCTGTGCGCCATTGGGGCGTGTTACGCAGCTATCTCACGCGGCACGGCCACGGCCCGCTGCCCACCTGCGATCCACGGTTGAACGTGCTCCCGGAGCCGCACAACACCGACCAAGGCTGGCAAGGCCCGTTTCGGCGCGGGCACCCCGACGCAGTGCTGCTGGACTATGCGATCGCCGCCGCCGGTCCTCTGGATGGATTGGTCGCCACGCATCTGGACGTCTTTCAAATGCTCGGCGAGCTGCAGTGGTGCACCGGGTACCGGCTTTCCGAGACTGCGCCGCACACCGACGCGAAGCTGCGCGGAGCAATCGGGGCAGTCGGAGCGAACCCGCCCGAGCACAGGGTCAAGCGTGTGGAAATGGATGCCGGTGCGGTGGTGCGTCGACTCCTCCCCGCCCAGTCTTGCATCTCAGAGCCTTCTGACACGCTGACACAGCTGCTGAATGCCGCCGTGCCGGTGTATGAACAAGTGCTTCGCAGCCCGCAAGCGTGGCGCGAAGCGGTGGAGCACACGGCTGGCCTGCCAGTCGTTCATGCGGCCTACGGCCCCCGCGCCGAAGATGTGCTCACTTGGTGAGCGACTCGCCCACTGCCTAGAATCGCCTCCTAGCGCCACACGGCAGTAGCCCCGTGCGGCCGGAGACCCACACCATGCGCA
>JBBSRE010000357.1:0-3410 GCA_038243365.1 Burkholderiales bacterium
AGGAGCAGGCAGCCGCTGCGCTTTGGGCTAGCTCGTCCAGTTTTGGTCCGCACACGCCTAGGCAATGGGCCGAGCTAAGCGGGCCGATGCTTCGCGCTACTTCGGAAGGGCGTTATCGGCTTCACTACGACCCGGCCATTTCACAGCCTTTCCTAGCATTGAGCCGAGAGAAGGCGGAAGAGGGCGAGGCACTGCTGTGGCAGCTGTACGACGCCATCACAGCGCGCACGCTGTTGCTGCGCGGTGCGCAGTCCGATCTGCTTTCTGCTGACACTGCGCACGCCATGACAGCACGCGGGCCTGGGGCGAGCCTGGTCTCGTTTGAGGGGGTCGGCCATGCGCCCACCCTGGTAGCGGCGGACCAGGTGAAAGCCGTGAGCGATTTTCTACTCGCTGCCGAGACACCGTCCGGCTGATGAGCGGTCTGCCCGACACCGGTGCACTGGCAGCGCCCGGCACGCCTGGCGCGGTTCCGGTGTTGATCGCTGCCACCGCTGGCGCGGTGCCCGAGCAAGCGCACCCGCTGCCGCGCGCGCGCGCTTTCGCGCAGCCGCTTATCGAGAGCGAATTCCTCGGCACAGGCGAAAACGCCTTGGAGCACGCGGACGCGGTGGCGGCCATTCTCAAGAACATCGGGAGTTCGGAAGTCATGCAGGCCGCGGCTTACCTGGTGCACACCTGCCCGCACCTCACGCGACCGCGCGATGTTATTTCCAAAGCGTTCGGTGAGAACTTCGCCACTTTGGCGGTCGAAACGACCCAGCTGATGCGGGTACAGGAACAGGCTCGTGGAGGGCACCGCACGGAAGCGGTTGCCGCGCAAACTGAAAACGTGCGCAAGATGCTGTTGGCTTTCTCGCGCGATTTGCGAGTCGTCATGCTGCGCCTCGCTTCTCGCCTGCAAACCCTGCGCTTTCATGCGTCGAGCAAACGGCCCGTCTCGCCCGCCCTGGCACAGGAGGCGCTTCACGTTTTCGCGCCGCTGGCCAACCGCCTGGGCATTTGGCAGATCAAGTGGGAGCTTGAAGATCTGGCTTTCCGGTTTTTGGAGCCCAAAACCTACAAGGAAGTGGCCCTGCAACTGGATGAAAAGCGTGCCGAGCGCGAGCTTTACATGGAGCATTTGCGCAGCGGGGTGGAATCCCAGCTGCGTGCGCACAGCATCAGCGCGGTGGTGCAGGGTCGGCCCAAGCACATCTACAGCATCGTCAAGAAGATGCGTGGCAAGTCGCTGTCGTTCGATCAGCTGTTCGACTTGCGTGCGCTGCGCGTCATCGTGCCCACGGTAAAGGATTGCTACCAGGCCCTAAGCTGGGTCCACAGCCATTTCACGCCATTGGTGGAGGAATTTGACGACTACATCGCCAAGCCCAAGCCCAACGGCTACCAGTCGCTTCACACCATCGTGAGGGACGGGGGTGGCAAAGTCATTGAAATCCAGATTCGCACGCAAGCCATGCACGAGCACGCAGAGAGCGGAGTGGCTGCGCATTGGGCGTACAAGGAAGCAGGTGCCAAGGGCTATGCGGGTGTGTCTGCGACCAGTGACTACGACGCCAAGATTGCCGTGCTGCGCCAGTTGCTGGCCTGGGAGCGCGATTTGTCAGGGGCGCCCCAGCACGAGCACCTGTTCGATGACCGCATCTATGTGCTCACGCCGGACGCGTCCATCGTCGAGCTGTCGCAAGGTGCCACACCCGTGGACTTTGCATATGCCGTGCACACCAGTGTCGGCCATCGCTGCCGCGGAGCGCGGGTAGATGGCGCGATGGTGCCATTGAACACCGTGCTGCAAAACGGTCAGACGATAGAGATTGTTACCGCTAAAGAAGGAGGGCCTTCGCGAGACTGGCTCAACAGCGAGCTGGGCTACCTCAATGGCCAGCGCGCGCGCGCCAAAGTGCGTGCCTGGTTCAACACACTTGCACAGCACGAGACCGCAGCGCGAGGCCGGGAAGCAGTGGAAAAGCTGCTCCAGCGCGAAGGCAAAACCGCCATGCGCCTTGAGGATTTGGCCAGCCAGCTCGGCTTTCGTTCGGCAGACGCGCTGTTTGAGATAGTGGGTAAAGATGAGTTTTCGCTGCGCAACATCGAAGTTCTGTTGCGGCCGCAGGAGCCCAGCGTACCGCTGGACGAGCAGCTGCTACTCAAAAAGACGCGTGCTGCCGATCCTGGCGCCAAGGGCGGGGTTCTGGTGGTGGGGATGGATTCGCTTATGACCCAGTTGGCGCGCTGCTGCAAACCCGCGCCGCCCGACGAGATACAAGGCTTCATCACGCGAGGCAAGGGGGTCAGCGTGCACCGAGCCGATTGCCGCGACTTCCGTGAGCTGGCTGCGCGTAGCGCTGAGCGCGTGATCGAGGTGGACTGGGGCGTTCCTGCGGATGCCGGCAGAAGCGCCTTCTATTCGGTGGACGTCACGGTCCAGGCGTCCGACCGACCGGGCTTGCTGCGTGACATCCTCGATGTGTTCGGTAAAGAAAAAATGAACGTGACAGGCGTGCAAACGCAAAGCGTGAAGGGCACGGCGTGGATGACCTTCGCGGTGGAAATCTCAGATTCGGTGCGGCTCGGTCAAGTTCTAGCGGTGCTGACGCAGCTCCCCGGGATTCATTCCGTGAGACGCCGCTAAACAGGCGGACCGCGCGGCTGAACTAGCACTTTTTACTGCTACAATTTCGCTTCTCGAATACACGCAGGCGCGTAGCTCAGCTGGTTAGAGCACCACCTTGACATGGTGGGGGTCGTTGGTTCGAGTCCAATCGCGCCTACCAGAAATGGTATTGAAATAACGGGTCTGCAGACATGCAGACCCTTTTTTTTGGATGCTTTTTGGGTGATTTGAAGGCGTGAAAGCCCAGCTTCTCATGATTTTGAAAGTCGGCCGAGACTGCCTGGTCCGCTCAACGGGACCAGCTGCGCGTGGCTCTGTGCTTCACCTGGATATCCACGCCCTTCACCATTTCAGGCTTGCCGGTTTGCGGATTGGTGTCCACCATGTCTGCGAGTGCAATTTCTTCGACGTCGGACTGCGTGCTGTCTTCCAGATCTTCCAGCACCGCGCCCACCTTCTTTTCGGCCTCATCGATTTGCGCTTCATTTTTGTCCGGCATGGAGTCTCCCGAGGGTGCTTGCGAAGAGGCAGATTGTCATGCGCCTCTGCAGCTGGGTCTGTCGGCCATTGCATGTCCGTACGTTTGTGCCGCAGTCGAGGCCCCACGCTTGATTTGCGTACGGCGAGGGTATTCCTGTGTCGGAAAAAGGGGCGGTTGCCTAGAATCTGTTGCACTGCAATAACGACGACCCGCGCGCCAAGGAAACCGACCATGCCCGACTCCCCGAATCCCCAGGCCGCCAAAGAAACGGTGCGCGTCATCAAAAAATACCCCAACCGGCGCCTGTACGACACC
>JBBSRE010000358.1:0-3402 GCA_038243365.1 Burkholderiales bacterium
ATGGGTGTGCCAATGCCGGTATCGAATGTGGGCGGTGCATCGGGCAATGCTGGACTTTCCAAGCTGCTTTCAGCGCCTGCCGACGGCTACACCGCTGGTACCTTGATTGCACTGACCGTGTCATCGTGGGCCGCGGGCCTGGGCACTTCCAAAGCCAGCGACTTTGCCATCGCTGCCATCGTGCAGGACTCACCGTCCATGTTGTTTGTCCCCGCTGATAGCGTGTACAAGACCTTTAAAGACTTCCTGGCGTACGCAAAAAAGAATCCGGGTGCTCTGAAGATCGCGACCTCGGGCTACGGAACGCAGGATGACATCACGCTGAAGTACCTTGCCTCCAAGGGCTACAAAACAACCAATGTTCCCTTTGAGAAGCCTGCTGAGCGCTACGCCTCGCCACTGGGCAAACACACCGACGCCATTTACGAAGAACCCGGTGACGTAGGAGCCTTCATCAAGAGTGGAAAAATGCGCCCGCTAGTGGTGTTTGACGACACACGCCATCCTGCGTTCCCGGATGTTCCCACTTCCAAGGAGTTGGGATTTGAGATCAGCGACTTGCCGAATTTCCGCACCATCGCAGTTAGCGCTAAAACCTCGCCAGAAGTGCTCAAGACATTGTCCGTAGCGGTCAACGCCGCGCTGGCCACTCCCGAATGGAAGGCATTTTGCGCAGATACCTATACCTGCGCCTCGCGCAGCTACACCCCAGCTGAAGCACAAATTTATGTGGCAGGCTTTCAGTCAAAGGTAAGTGACTACCTAAAGTCGTTCAAATGAACGCCAGGATTTGGTGGCGTCAGCTCGCTGCGCCATTAGCCTTTATGGTGGGCGCACTCTTACTGCGCTCGCGCGTAGTCGAGTCCCCCGAGATGGCGGCTCAGGTTACGCGGGGGCTGGCAGGGCCCGCCACCTGGCCCACCATCATGATGTGGGCGGTTGCGGTGTTCGGCTTGATCTGGATGCTGCAGCGCGCGTTGAAGATAGTGCGCGCTAGGCGCGACCCCTCCATCGCGACCGCTCTGCTCGATACACCCTCAGACGACGCTCTGGGCACACCGTTTTCCATGCTGATTGTGCTGGGCATCGTGTTCATTTTGGTGTACGGCTATCTGCTAGCTGTGATCGGGTTTGCCGCTTCCACGCTGCTGTACTTGGTCGGATGGTGCCTTTTGGGCGGAATGCGAAAACCCATGCAAATCGGGTTGATTAGCCTGTTGGGCACCACTGTTCTTTTGTACCTGTTTGTGAAGCTGGCCTCAATGCCGCTGGACAGAGGCCAGGGGGCCATGGGTGAAGCTTCGATCGCTTTGTATCGGCTGCTGGGCATCTACTGAGGGAATATGCTTGGAAACCTTGATCAACCTGTCGCACGGCCTGCTGGCGGCCCTTGAGCCGATGAACTTCGGCATCATGCTTATCGGCCTTGCCGTTGGCACTGTGGCAGGAGCACTGCCCGGTATTTCATTCGTCAATGCGATGGCTATGGCATTGCCGTTCACCTACGCCATGACGCCAGTGGCTGCCATGGTGTTTCTCGGAGGCATATACGCGGGAGGCGTCTTTGGAGGCTCGATCTCAGCGATCCTGATCAACATACCCGGCACGCCAGCGTCGCTGCCCACTTGCTGGGAAGGCTATTCCATGACCAAGCGCGGACAGGCTGCTCGAGCCCTGATGCTGGCGCTACTCGCGTCCGCGCTGGGCGGCATTGCCAGCGCGCTACTGCTGACTTTTGGCGCGCCCCCATTTGCTGAGATCGCACTTACGTTTGACCAGCCAGAGTTCTTTGCCGCCACCTTTCTTGGTCTGATCAGCGTCATTGCCATTGCCAAAGAAGCACCGGCCGTGAGCATGGTGTCGCTCTTCTGCGGCATCTTGATCGGCAGCGTGGGGGTCGACCCCTTGTACGGCATGCCGCGTCTAACCTTCGGCCTGCCTGCACTGCAAAACGGCATTGACTTCGTAGTGGTCATGATTGGACTATTTGCCTTAACAGAGGTGCTGGAGATGCTAGGCAAGCGCACCCACGGGCAAGGCGATGCCAAGAACGTCCGCATGCGCATGCCTTCGCTTAAGGAGCTCTGGGCGCTCAGGGCACCCGCAGTGCGCGGAACTGCCATAGGCTGCCTGATTGGTACGGTACCGGGCGCGGGCGCGACGGTGGGTGCTGTGGTCGCCTACGGTATTGAGAAGCAGGTTTCACCTCGTGGGCACGAGTTCGGCACCGGCGTGGAAGCCGGGTTGGTGGCGCCTGAGGCAGCCAACAGCGCGACTACAGGCGCCGCCATGATTCCCCTGCTGACCCTGGGTATCCCCGGCAGCGCCGCCACCGCCATCATGCTTGCCGCCCTGGTGCTGCACGGCATCACGCCCGGCCCATTGCTGTTCACAACACAAACTGACCTGGTCTACACCGTATTTGCCAGCCTGATACTGGCCAACCTATTCATGATCGGCGCGGGCATGCTAGTGGCGCGAGGCTTCGCCACTTTGATGAAAGTGCCTCCCACCGTTTTGGGCGCCTTCATCGTGGTGTTGAGCGTGGTCGGCGCCTATGGCGTACGCAACAACATTGTTGACGTGTACATCTGCCTGGGGTTTGGTGTGCTGGGCTACGTAATGAAGCACTTCAGTTTCCCCTCAGCGCCTTTAGTGTTAGGCGTCATCCTGGGCCCGTTGGCTGAACGCTATTTCCTGACCTCGCTGGCCAACTACGACAATGATCTGACCATCTTTCTGACCCGTCCCATCAGCGGCAGCATTATGGCTTTTTCACTCTTGTTCATGATCTGGGCGCTGGTGCCCGGCATTAGTGGAAAAGTGCTGAAGCTGTTCGCGCCACGAAAGAATCCGACCGCCTGAACCAAGTGCATCACGACCGCCGACCAAGCGCGAGCTAGTCAGCGAAACGGAGAGTCTCCATGCAAACAAGCCAAACCCCCAACGCAACCGGACCAGTCGCCGATCAGGTGCAGCGCGCCCGCGCCGCACAGCGCATCGCCAACGAGTACGACCAAGCGCGCGTAGACGAACTGGTGGCCGCCGCTGGCTGGGCCATCATCGAACCGTCCCGCAACCGCGAACTTGCCGAGCTTGCGGTGGCCGAAACCGGCGTGGGGAATGTGCCCGACAAGGTACGCAAAAACCACCGCAAGACGCTGGGCCTGCTGCGCGATCTGCAAGGCGCCAAATCGGTCGGCGTGATCGCTGAAGACAAGGCGCTGGGCATCGTGGAAATCGCCCGGCCCGTGGGCGTAGTGTGTGCGGTCACGCCCTCCACCAATCCCGGAGCCACGCCGGCCAACAAGATCATCAACGCGCTGAAGGGGCGCAATGCTGTCATCGTGGCGCCCTCGCCCAAGGGGCAGAGCACGGCGCAACGACTGGTGGAGCATATCC
>JBBSRE010000359.1:0-3386 GCA_038243365.1 Burkholderiales bacterium
GCCTCGACCGCATGCAAGAAGGCGCTGCGCGCGCGCCTGCGGTTCTGGTGCATCCGCCAGACGCCTTCGCCGACGCCGCAGTGCCGTTTCAGATCGTCAACGAGCGCAGCCATGTGCTGGCACGCTCGGCCGACACGCCGGCGAGCGTGTTCGATGTGCCGCTTGCACCTGGGTTTTCCAATGCGGGCGGCTGGCGTGTGTACACGTTGCGCCATCCGCAGCGCCCGCTGTATCTGCAAGTGGCAGACCCGCTGGATGAGCGCAGCGCAGCGGTGAACCGCACCTTGCTCGGCCTGATCGTTCCTCTGGGTGCAGTGCTTCCGTTGCTGGCATTTTTGCTGCGCGGCATTGCGCGTAAAGAGCTCAGGGTGCTGGATGCACTGTCACAGGAAGTGGCGTTGCGCGACGGC
Organism: Burkholderiales bacterium; assembly: GCA_038243365.1. GTDB lineage: Bacteria > Pseudomonadota > Gammaproteobacteria > Burkholderiales > Burkholderiaceae_C > Simplicispira. The sequence goes on from JBBSRE010000359.1 coordinate 411, forward strand.
ACGCTGCTCCACCCAGTGGCCCTGGACGGTCTGCCGCGCGAGCTTGCATCGGTGAGGGACCACATCAACCGGCTGCTCGAACGCCTGGCTCTGGCGCTGGATGTGGAGCGCGCGTTGGCAGCCAATGCAGCGCATGAGCTGCGCACGCCGCTCACCATCGCGCGGGTGCGGCTTCAGACCGCGCTGGACCACGGATTGGCCAGGCACGAGGTCGAGGCCGCATTGGCGGCTCTGGAAACTTTGAGCCACCGCACTGAAAAGCTGCTGCAGCTCTCGCGTGCAGAGTCGAGCGCACCGTTGGCGCGCGATCGGGTTGATCTGGTCCGGCTGGCCACCACCGTGGCAGAAGAGTTTTGGCAGGAACCCCGCGCCGTGGACCGCCTTGATCTTGCGCTGCCCGAAGATGCGAGCATGCCCACCAGCCTGGGTGACTTTGATGCGCTGGCCATCGCGCTGCGCAATCTCGTGGAAAACGCGTTGACCCACTCAGGCAATGGACCGGTGGAGCTGCGAGTCAAAGCCGACGGCCGACTGGTCGTGCGCGATCACGGGCCCGGCGTCGACCTCGATGTGCTCCACAAGTTGCAGGCGCGCCATGTGCGCCACAACTCACAGCAGGCGGGTTACGGGCTGGGCCTGTCGATCGTCACCACCATTGCGCAAAAGCATGGTGCTGAGCTGTTGCTGGAATCGCCGCCGCCCGGCCACGCGCACGGCTTGCAGGCTCCGTTGGCGCTGGCGAGCTGTTGATTTGCCGGACAGCCACATCTGGAAATTGCTATTTATTCAATAGCTGCTCGCGCTTATCCAGTAAGCGCTACAATCTGTTTCTTGGCAAAATCTTAAAGGTTTACCAGCGTTCGCATCCAGTCCGGCAGCGCCTCGGCCTTCTGCTTGGGAAAGTCCACCCAGATGGTGGTGGCTCCGCCGGCGGCGCAGATGATGCCCGGCTCATCGACCCGCTCCAGCGTTCCCCAGGTTTCAAACGTGGTGCGACCCGGGTCGCTCACGTAGAGCTTGAGCAGAACCTCGTCCGGGTACTGCAGCTGCGAATAGAAATTGCAGAACGCATTGACGATGACAGGCCCTTGTCCGCTCGGCTCAGGCTTGCAGCCCACCGACACCATCCAGTCAATGCGGGCCGTCTCCAGGTAGCGGAAATACACCGTATTGTTGACATGGCCCATGGCATCCATGTCGCCCCAGCGCACCGGGAACCGCATCTCGTGCACCAGCTTTTTGATCTCGGGGATTTCAAATTTCATGGCAATCAGTCCAGTGAAAGAGTTACGCCTATGCGGAATCGACGCGTAAACAATACCAAAGGCGCAATAGAACTAGCGCCATGAATTACCAGTGCCACCGTGGAACTGGCTCCGCCAGGCCACCGGAGGCGTCCCCCTTTAGGGGGAAGGCGCGCAGCGACGCAGGGGGGAACCTACACCGCAAAGCCGTCGTCGGCTGCTATTACGGCGCCGTTGACGAAATGGCTCTGGTCGCTGGCCAGCATGACGATGAGCGCGTCCAGGTCCTGCGGCTGTCCTACGCGCTTGCGCGGCAGCATCGAAATCAGCTTTTGGCCTTGTTCGGTATCCCAGTGCGCATGGTTGATCTCGGTGTCGATGTAACCGGGGCACAGTGCATTCACGTTGATGCCAAAGCGTCCCCATTCCAGCGCCATCGCCTTGGTCATCTGCACCACGGCGGCCTTGCTCATGCAGTACGCGCCGATTTGCGGCAGCACCTTGATGCCCGCCATCGAAGCAATGTTGATGATGCGGCCGCCGGTGAAGCTGCCGGGCGCCGCGCCGCGCGAGCGCGCCAGCATGCGCTTGCCCACCTCTTGCGCCACGAAGAACGCGCCTTTCACATTGGTGTCGAAGATGAAATCGTAATCCTCGGGCGTGACGTCCTGCAGGCGCTGCGTGGTGCTGACGCCCGAGTTGTTCACCAGGATATCGATCGAGCCCATTTCGGTTTCCGCATGCGCCACCGCGGAGCGGATCGAAGCCAGGTTGGTGACATCGAGCTCCACCACATGCGCGTCGCCGCCTTCGCCTTCAATATGAGCGCGCAGCTCCTTGAGTTTTTCTAAGCGTCGGCTGGCCAGCACCACGCCCGCGCCAGCCTTCGCCAAGGTGCGCGCGAACTGCGCACCCAAGCCGCTGGACGCGCCTGTCACAAAGGCCACGCGGCCAGAAAGATCGATGGTGTAGGACATGGTGAAACTCCCTCGTGGTCAGAATAGAACGATCGTTCGATTGTCTTGAAGCGTTGAATACAATGAATTGCGTGCCAGACGTAGAGGCACTGCCCCACCCGCACAATCCCATTCATTATCAAACGCAGAGCTTCCCGCCATGACCAATGACGAAATCCTTGCCGCACACGGCCCCCGTGAATCCATGGACTACGACGTGGTGGTCGTGGGCGGCGGGCCGGCCGGCCTCTCTACCGCGATCCGTCTGAAACAACGAGCCGCCGAGCAGGAGAAGGAGATCTCGGTGGTGGTGCTCGAAAAAGGCTCTGAGCCTGGCGCGCACATCCTGTCGGGCGCCATCATGGATCCGAAGGCACTGGGCGAGTTGTTCCCCGACTGGCGCGAGCGCGGTGCGCCTCTGAATCAGCCGGTGACCAGCGACGCCATGGTGTTCCTGGGCGAGACCTCGTCGTTCCGCACGCCCAACTTTCTGCTGCCCAAGTGTTTCCAGAACCACGGCAACTACATCTGCAGCCTGGGCAACGTGACGCGCTGGCTCTCCGAACAGGCCGAAGCCCTGGGCGTGGAAATCTTCCCCGGCTTTGCCGCGGTCGAAGTGCTCTACAACGAAGACGGCAGCGTCAAGGGCGTGGCCACTGGCAACGTCGGCGTAGGCAAGGACCACGAGCTGACTGGCGAATTCCAGCTGGGTATGGAGCTACACGCGAAATACACGATCTTTGCCGAAGGCTCACGCGGCAACCTGGGCCGCCAAC
>JBBSRE010000360.1:0-3380 GCA_038243365.1 Burkholderiales bacterium
CCAGGCGAGGCAGCGCCCACGAGGCGCCCACGTCGCAGCTGGTGCCGAGGTTGATATAGGCGAGGTTGAAACGTGTACCCTCCGCCGCGATGACAAAGTCGGCCTGCAGCATGAGCGAGAGGCCCGCGCCGGCTGTCGCGCCATGCACCTTGGCGATGACGGGCGCATTCAGCCCGGCCAGCACCTGCACGACCGCGTTGAGCGGACCCAGCAGGTCCGCTGCGCCCTGCACGGGGTTGGCGCGCAGCGTGGCCAGATCGCCACCCGCCATGAAGGCCTTGCCCGCGCCGCACAGCACTACGGCGCGCACAGTCGAATCAGCGGCAACGTCCTGCACGGCGGCCAGCAGGGCCGCGGCCATGGGAACGTCCACGGCATTCAAGGCCTCCGGGCGAGAAAAGCGCAGGGTGACAATCGCGCCTTCGCGCGTGACTTGCAAGGGCGGGCCAGAGAAAGAGGCGGGTTCCTTGCGTTTACTTGTGCTCATCAGTGCTCCTTAATCAATAGCTTCTCGCGCTTATGGATAGTGCGATAGAGCCCGATTTGGCATAAATTTTTGCGGCGGACGGCTTCAGGCGTACATCGCCTCGATGTCATCCGCATAGACCTTGTAGATGCTCGAGCGCCGCACCTTCATGGTGGCTGTGACTTCGCCGTCGTCGTGATCGAGTTCTTTGGTCAGCAGGTGGAACTTGCGGATTTGCGAAACCTGCGCGAGCTTGGCGTTGCCGCGCGCAACCTCGGCCTCAATCAGCTCGCGCACCACGGGCAAATCCACCAGTGAGCGAAAGTGCGTGAAGGCGATGCGCTGTGCCTGCGCCCACTGCGCCACAGTCTCAAAGTCAATCATCACCAGGGCCGAGACAAAGCGGCGCGCGTCGGCCACCACGATGCACTCCTTGATGTAGGGGCTGCCCTTCATGGTGTTCTCGATCTCGGACGGCGTCAGGTTCTTGCCGCCCGCAGTGATCATGATGTCCTTGAGACGGTCGACAATCTTGAGCTGGCCAGATTCCTCGCGCACCACGTCGCCGGTGTGCAGCCAGCCATCCTGAATGCTTTGCGCCGTGGCCTCAGGGTTCTTGTAATAGCCGGCAAACACCATGTCGCCGCGCAGTTGCAGTTCACCCTGATCGCCGATGCGGTGCTCCACGCCAATGGTGGGCGTGCCGACGGTGCCAATGACCACGTGGTCCAGCGGATGACCCGTGACCATGCCGCTCGATTCGGTCAGCCCATAGACCTCAATCAGCGGCACACCAATGGTGCGGAAAAAACGCACCACGTCTGGCGGGATGGGCGCTGCGCCAGTGAGCGCCACCTGCGTGCTGCGCAGGCCGCAAAAGTTTTGCAGCGCGCGAAACACCAGCCAGTAGTGCCAGGCAAAGCGCGCGCGTTCCGCAAGGCTCCAGGCGGCCCGGGGTTTATCGCCCAGCGGCGCACAGGCAGTCATGGCGCGGTCGAAGAGCAGGCCGCGCAAGCCGCCCGCCTCGTGGCGCTTGATGCTCAGGGTGGCGTGCATCTTTTCCCAGATGCGGGGCACGCCGAGGAACACGCTGGGGGCGACTTCGCGCAGGTCTTCCTGCACGGTGCGAATGGACTCGCCGAAGTTGACCTGCGAGCCGATGTACGCCGGCACGAAACTGGTGAGCATCTGCTCGGCCACGTGGCACAGCGGCAGGTACGAGAGGTGGCTGGACTCGCGGGTCAGGTGCAGGCGCTGGACGATGCCGGGCACCACGCCGCGGATATTGCGCCACGACAGCATGGCGCCCTTGGGTTTGCCGGTGGAGCCTGAGGTGTAGATCATCAGAGCTATGTCGTCCAGCGTCTGCGCGGCGAGCGCGGAGTCGATGGTGGCTTGCGCGCCGGACTGCTCGCCCAGGCGCTCGACCTCGGCAAAGGTGACGATGAGTTCGCGCTCCTCGGGCGAGAAGCTGCGCAGGCCCTTGGTTTCCATGACGATGATCTTGCGCAGCGCCGGCAGTGTGGCGCGTGCTTCAAGCAGCTTGTCGGTCTGCTCCTGGTCCTCGCAGACCATCACGGAGATATCAGCGTGGCCCACCACATAGGCCACTTCGCTGCTCGGGCTGGTGGGGTAGACACCCACGGTGACGGCGCCAATCAACCCCGCGCCCATCTGCGCCAGCACCCACTCAATGCGGTTCTCCGACAGCACGCCCACATGACCGCCGGTCGGCACGCCCAGCGCGGAGAGGCCCAGGCCAAAAGCGCTGGCGCGGCGGTGGGTATCGGCCCAGGTGAAGGGCTTCCAGATACCGAAATCTTTTTGCCGAATGGCGATGCGCGTGGCGTCGCTCTGCGCGCGTTCACGCAGCATTTGCGGCAGAGTCAGAGGAGGGAGGGCCTTGGTGTCGTGCATCTCTATCTCGTGTTCTTCAAGGTGGCACTTTCTGTGCACACGCGCGGCCCAAACCAGTGGGGCCGCGCAAAGGCCGCCCCGCCGCGCTGGCAGCGTCCCCCTTCCCAAATCGCGCAGCGAGATGAGGGAAGGGGGAAGGCGCGAAGCGCCACAGGGGGTTGCCCCTTTACGACAGCCACCTTTTCCTGCGCTTGTAGTGTTTGATGTCTTTAAAGTTCTTGGCGCCGCCGCCCTCGCCTCCCACGCCCAGGTAGAACTCGCGCACGTCGGGGTCGCTGGCCAGGCGTTCGGCCGCGCCGTCGATGACGATCTTGCCGTTCTCCATGATGTAGCCGGTGTGCGCCACCGCCAGCGCCACGGTGGCGTTCTGCTCGACCAGCAGCATGCTGGTGCCGCGCTCGGCGTTGATGCGGGCGATGATGCCGAAGATGTCTTCGACCAGCTTCGGACTCAGGCCAAGGGAAGGCTCATCGAGCAGGATCAACTCGGGCTGCGCATTCAGCGCCCGGCCAATCGCCAGCATCTGCTGCTCACCGCCCGACAAGTAGCCGGCAAGGCCCTTGCGCCGCTCGTGCAGGCGCGGGAAATATTCGTAGACGTTGTCGAAATCGGGCTTGGCGCCGCTGCGACCGCTCAGCGCGTAGGTGGCGGCCACCAGGTTCTCCTCGACCGTGAGGTCTTCGAACACGCGGCGCCCCTCCATCACATGAAACAAGCCGGCGCGCACCAGAGCATGAGGTGTGCTGCCAGCAGTGGACGCACCCTTGAACACAATGCTGCCGCTCTCCACCTCCCCCCGCTCCAGCGCCAGCAGGCCCGACACCGCCTTGAGCGTGGTCGACTTGCCCGCCCCATTGCTGCCCAGCAGCGCCACGATCTGCCCGCTCGGCACGACAAGCGACAGTCCGCGCAGCGCTTGCACGACCTTGTTGTAGACGACCTCGATGTTGTTGATCTCGAGGACTTTTTCGATGGCGTTGTCGGTCATAGAGATTGA
>JBBSRE010000361.1:0-3376 GCA_038243365.1 Burkholderiales bacterium
AACCGACATAGAGACGTAGGCGGTGACAGGCCTTTATGCTGCGCCGGGGGCCATTGCAGCACGTGGATGGAGAGGGGGGAGCACGCTTCAGCTTTGCGCCAAGTGCAACAAAATGCATTCCAATATACATCGCGCTCGCTGCTGATGGATCAGTCACTGCCGATCTGGTTGGCGTAAGCGCCCATCGAACGAAGAGGCGCACCGTTGCGACGCCCTCGGGCTGGCTGAACGATGCTAGTTCGACGAGTTCGGCAACTCGCTGATCAGCAGGTGTCCCATCTCGCGCCTGCGGGTTGCGGGCAAGCGCGGCGTGATGGCGCCAAAGCTGATGGCTGCCAGGGTCGAGGCAGAGGCAGAAAAGGTGCGGCCCACGCCCGCCACCCCGGTGGTGAGGGTATCGGTGATCTCGGAAAACCCCGCCTTGCGTGTTTGCCGCACGGCATGCGCCATGCGGGCGGTTGTGAACCCGGCCTGCAGGTATTCAGGTGCATGACGATCCATCAAGCGGGCGATTTCCTCGTCCGATAAGGCGGCCATCAAGGCCAGGCCTCCTGCCCCAATTCCCAACAAGCGCTGATCGCCAACGTCGGTCGTGAAAACTTTGACGGGAAAGTGACCTTCCTCGCGGTGCAGGCACATACAGAAATCCCCTTGGCGAACCACCAAAAAAACGGTGTCGCCAGACATGCGTGCCAGCTTTTGCATCAGCGCGCGGCAGCTGTCGACCAGAGGCACGCGCCGCATCGAAGCAAAGCCCAGCTGCATGGCATCCACTCCCAGCCGATAGGTCTTGTGCTGCGGGTCGCGCTCGGCGAACTGCTCTTCCACCAAGCATGAAAGAAGCCGGTGGGTCGTGGAGCGCTCTAAACCTGAGGCAGTAATCAGCTCCGCCAGCTTGAGCCCGTCTTCTTGGTGCTGTGCCAGCAAACGCAGCAGATGCAGCGCGCGGCGCAGGCTCTGCGCACCAGTGGTGAGATTGGATTCATCCATATTGTGGGAATTTTTGCATGTTTTGTTTGTATTGCAGGAAAGGGTGCGCTCACACTGGTCCTCACGTTGACAACACGATGCGGGAGACAGCATGAACTACGACAACCTTGAAATCGAAAACCACGGCGCGGTACGTCGCATCCTGCTGGCGCGTGAGGCTCAGCGCAATGCGCAGAGCCAACAGATGCTCGATGAGCTGGATGCCGCTTTCGCTGAAGCCGGCAAGGACGACAGCGTGCATGTGGTGGTGCTCGGCGGCAAGGGCGCGCACTTTTCTGCCGGTCATGACTTGAAGCAGGCCCAGGCAGAGCGCTCAAACTTCACGGTCGAGCAACGCTGGGCCTACGAAGAGCTCCGCTACTTCGATTACTCCATGCGCATCTGGGACTTTCCCAAGCCCACCATCGCGCAGGTGCAAGGTGCTTGCGTGGCGGGCGGTTTCATGCTGGCGCAGATGTGCGATCTGGTGGTGGCATCGGAATCGGCCTACTTCTCTGATCCTGTCGGCCATACGCTGGGCGCGGCGGCGACCGAAGTGCTGATCCACCCTTGGGTGATGGGCGTGCGCAAGGCCAAGCAGATGCTTTTCACCGGCGGAAAAATCGGCGCGCAGGAAGCTCTGCAAATCGGCCTGGTCAGCGAACTGGTCAGCGACGCTGAACTGTCCGAAAAGACGCTGGAGCTGGCGCAGCGCATCGCCCAGGCACCGCCGTTCGGGCTGCGCCTGATCAAGCGCTCGCTCAACCGCACGCTTGACGCGCAGGGTCTGCGGGCCTCGCTGTCGGCGCATTTCGATACGCACCAGCTCTCGCATCTCAGCCACGGCTTCACGACGGCCTATGAGCGCGGCCTCTCTACAGCGATTCAAAAAAACAAATGAACGCGGTCTTGAACGTCCCCTTTTCTTCGTCGTCTCCCTCTTCTTCGTCCACTTCGATGCCCTCTTGCGCGCACCGTCTGGAGCCGCTGCTCAATCCGCGGTCCATCGCCGTCATCGGCGCCAGCAACAACCCCACACGCATCGGCGGCATGCCGCTGGCGCACCTGACCAAGTTCGGCTACCAAGGCGCGATCTACCCGATCAATCCCAAGTACGACCAGGTTTTTGGCTTGAAGTGCTTCGCGGATATCGAGTCCGTGCCGGCGCCGGTGGATCTCGTCGTATTGGCGCTCGGCGCGGCCGACGTTACCCCCATGCTCAAGCGCTGCCACGCACTGGGCGTGCGTGCGGTGATCGTCTATGCAGCCGGCTTTGCCGAAGCCGGCGCACAGGGAGACGTGCTGCAGGCAGGCATGGAAGCGTTTGTCGAGAGCACCGACATGGTGGTGGCTGGCCCCAACGCCATGGGCTTCGCCAACCTCAACACTCAGGCGCACACCAACTTTGCCTCGGTGTTCAACACCGCGCCCATGCAGACCGGCACCGGCAGCGTCAGCCTGCTGACCCAAAGCGGCAACGTGTGCGCTGCGGTGTACGCCATCGCCCGGCGGCTGGGCGTGGAGTTCAGCCATTTCATCAACACCGGCAACGAAGCCTGCGTGGATTTCTCGGAGTACCTCGAATACCTGGCGCAAGACGACGCTACTGAGGTCGCCATTGGCTACATCGAAGAACTGCGCGACGGACCACGCTTTGTCGAGGCTGCGGCCGCGTTCGCGCGGCAAGACAAGGTCTTGATTCTCTACAAGGCCGGCGAAACCGAAAAGGGCTCAGAAGCGGTGCGCTCGCACACCTCTGCGCTCGCGGGCAACCAGCAGATCTACCAAGCCGCTTTCCAGCAGCTCAACATCATCCAGAGCCACGACTTCGCGCAGATGGCACAGCTGGCGCATCTGGCCGGGTACCGCCAGCGCAGCGCCGGCAAACGCGTGGCCATCATCACGATCTCGGGAGCGCTCGGCGCCATCCTGGCCGACAAGTTCATCGGTCAGGGGCTGGACGTGCCGACCTTGCCGCAGCCGCTGCAGGACCAACTGCGCGCCGGTATTCCCGATTACGGCATGGTGTCCAACCCGGTCGACGTGACTGGCAACGTGGTCAATGACCCGCGTTTCGTGCGAACCGCCATGGAGGCGCTGTGCACCTCTGATGCCATTGACGCCATCGTCGTCTACGCACCGGGCTACATGCTGGACCGCATGGCCGATGACCTGTGCGCAGTGGCAGCCGAGCACGCGCGGCTGATCGTCGCGATTGATACCGGTGCTGCGCAAAGCCGCGCGCAGTTGCGCGCGGGCGGGGTGCCGGTGTTTGAGGACATCGGTGTGGCCGTGGCTGCCCTGTCGCCGTTCTTGGTGTGGCAAGAACGGCGCAAGCACAACCCCAGGCTGCCGATAAGCCAGCACGCCGCGCCACCCCGCGCGCCGCTGCCCGAGCGGGCCGCCG
>JBBSRE010000362.1:0-3363 GCA_038243365.1 Burkholderiales bacterium
CTCCCGCTTCCAGCAGCGCCGCCTCGGCCTCATCGTTCATCTGGAACGGACCACAGACAAAGGCTTCATCAATGCTGGCTGCCGGCACCAGTGCGCGCAGGAACTCGCCCATCTTGCTGCGGTCCATCACGCCCATGTTGAGCGGCGCGTCGGTCTGCTCGCCGGAGAAAACATGGTGCAGCACCAGCCGCGTGAGGTAGCGGTTCTTGAGGTCTTCGATTTCCTCCTTGAACATCGTGGACTGCAAAGTACGGTTGCCGTAGATGAGCGTGAAGCGGCTGAGCGGCTCCCGCGCCAGCAGGGTCTTCATGATCGAAAGGATGGGCGTAATACCGCTGCCCCCCGCAATCCCGACAAAATGCCGCCGCGCTTCTGGGTGCACCGGCACGAAGAAACGGCCTTGCGGCGCCATGACTTGCAAGGTGTCGCCCACGCGCAGGTTCGCGTTGATCCAGTTCGAAAACACCCCGCCGCGCACCTTGCGCACGCCTACCCGCAGCTCGTCGTCGTCCACGCCTGCGCAGATCGAGTAGGACCGGCGCAAGTCCTGCCCGTCGATCTCGGTGCGCAGCGTGAGGTATTGACCTTGCGTGAAACCAAACACTTCGCGCAGCTCAGGCGGCACCTCGAAGGACACCACCACGGCTTCTGCGGTGTCCGGCTCGACGGAGCGCACTCGCAGGGGATGAAAAATGACACTCATGACGGGCGGTCTCAAAGGATGGAAGCGAATCGAACAGCCGGATTCAGATAGGCTTGAAGTGGTCAAAGGGCTCGCGGCAGGCCAGGCATCGGCACAGCGCCTTGCATGGCGTTGATCCGAATGCAGCGAGCCGCTCGGTTTCCTGGCTCCCACAGTTGGGGCACGGCGGCGCAGCCTCGCGTGGGCCGCGCGGCACGAAACGCAAGGGGAAACCGTCGCCCGCGGGCACCGGTCCGGGCGGCGCGATACCGTAAGCGCGCAGTTTCTCGCGCGCGCTCGCTGGAATCCAGTCGGTCGTCCAGGCGGGCGCACGTTGCAGCGTGGCGCGCGCAGGCCCAAGACCCGCATTCGCCAGCGCCGCTAGCACGTCCTGCTCGATGACCTCCGTGGCCGGGCAGCCCGAATAGGTCGGCGTAAGAATGACCTCCAACTCTTCAGCATGCTCAATCACATCGCGCACGATGCCCAGCTCGCACACCGAAACCACGGGCACTTCCGGGTCCGGTACGGTATCGAGCACCTCCCAGGCGCGCCGCACGCGCTCTGATGGGCGACGCCCAGTGGCTGCTTGTGTCACCACGCGCCGCCGGGGAAGCTGCGCTGAAGCGTCTGCATTTCGGCGAGCAGGAAGCCCATGTGCTCGCTATGCACCCCGTTTTTTCCGGTACTGAGAAACTGGGTCGTCTCAGGCGCGTCAAGCTCGGCCGCAGCCAAGATGGCGCTCATCTCTTCGCGCCAGGTCACCTCCAGCGCGCCCCAACTGGGACCGAGGCCCGAAGTCTGCGCGTGGGCGTCTACGCTGTCAGCGGCAAACAGTTCAGGGACATAACGCCAGAGCGTGGCCAGCGCCGCTTCGCAGCGCGCACGTGATTCGTCTGTGCCTCCGCCCAAGCGCACGACCCAGTCGGCTGCATGCTGCTGGTGGTAGCGCGCTTCCTTGATGGCCTTGCCCGCAATGGCGGATACCTCAGCATCGCTCGAATCCTGGAGACGCTCCCACAGAAGCTTGAGCAAGGTCGCGACCATGGCATTGCGAAGCACCGTGAAGGCGAAGTCGCCACGCGGCAACTCCACCAGCGTCGGGTTGCAGTAATCGCGTTCTTCACGCAGAAACGCCAGCTGGTCTTCGTCGTAGCCCTGGCCACCGATCTGCCCTGCGCGGCTCAGCACCGCGCGCGACTGGCCGATGAGATCCAGCGCCATGTTGGCCAGAGCGATGTCTTCTTCGAGAATGGGGCCGTGGCCGCACCACTCCGCGATACGTTGCCCCAGGATCAGGCAGGTATCGCCAAGGCGCAGCAGGTAATGCACCGCCGGGTCGCGGGTGATGTGGATGCTCGATTGCATGGTGCTTACATGTGGTTGACGGCTTCGGGCAACTTAAAGAACGTGGGATGCCGGTAGACCTTGTCCTGCGCCGGGTCGAACAGCATGTCCTTGTCGCCGGGGTCGCTGGCGACGATCTGGTCAGAGCGCACCACCCACACGCTGGTACCTTCCTGGCGGCGGGTGTACACATCGCGCGCCATTTGCACCGCCATGCGTGAATCGGTGGCGTGCAGGCTCCCGCAGTGCTTGTGATCGAGCCCAGCCTTGCTGCGAACGAACACTTCCCAAAGCGGCCATTCGGTCTGTGGAAGCCGGCGCGTGTCTGCGCCGCCGGCGGTAGTGGTCGAAGGAGTGTTCATGGCGGTAATCTCAGGTTTTGGCGGTCATGCGGTAGCGCGCTGCGTGGACGTCGCCTGATGGGCATGGGCCAACGCGGCTTCGCGCACCCATGCGCCCTCTTCCCAGGCGTTGACGCGGGCCGCCAGACGCTCGCGGTTGCAGGGCCCGTCGCCGCCGATCACGCGCCAGAACTCGCTCCAGTCAATGACGCCAAAGTCGTGGTGGCCGCGCTCGGCGTTCCACTTCAGATCGGGGTCGGGCAAAGTGACGCCCAGCAACTCCGCCTGCGGAACCGTGGCGTCAATGAACTTCTGGCGCAAGTCGTCGTTGGAGATGCGCTTGATGCCCCAGCGCATCGATTGCGCGGTGTTGGGCGACTGATCGTCTGGCGGGCCAAACATCATCAGCGACGGCCACCACCAACGGTTGACCGACTCCTGCACCATGGCGCGCTGAGCGTCGGAGCCGTTTTTCATCATGGTCAGCAAAGCGTCAAAGCCTTGGCGCTGGTGGAAGCTCTCCTCGCGGCACACCCGCACCATGGCCCGCGCATAGGGCGCGTACGAGCAGCGGCAGAGGGGCACCTGGTTCATGATGGCTGCCCCGTCCACCAGCCAACCAACGCTGCCCATGTCGGCCCAGCTGAGCGTGGGGTAGTTGAAGATGGAGCTGTACTTGGCCTTGCCACTGTGCAGCGCCTCAATCATCTGGTCGCGCGTGCTGTTCAGGGTTTCGGCGGCTGCGTACAGATACAGGCCGTGGCCCGCTTCGTCTTGCACCTTGGCAAGCAAGATGCACTTGCGCTTGAGCGTTGGCGCACGGGTGATCCAGTTGCCCTCGGGCAGCATGCCGACGATTTCCGAGTGTGCATGCTGGCTGATCTGGCGCAGCAAGGTCTTGCGGTAATGCTCGGGCATCCAGTCCTTGGCCTCGATGAAGTCGCCGGCGTCGATGCGCGCTTCGAACTGTTCTTCCTTTTGCAGATCGTCTGC
>JBBSRE010000363.1:0-3353 GCA_038243365.1 Burkholderiales bacterium
CCTCAGGCCATTCGTGACATGAGCGCCCGTCTTGGGCTGCCCACAGGGCTTGCAACCGTCGGCGTCACAGAAGCCGACTTTGACGCCATCATCAAAGGCGCCATGGCCGACCACTGCCACAAGACCAACCCGCGAGTGGCCACGGCTGATGAGTACCGCGCCATGCTGCGCGAGTCCATGTAGGGCGGAGTGGGCTTCGTCAACAAACTCCACCGGGGCGGCGCCGCGACTTGCGTTTGACTGGCGTGGGCGTCAGGCACTTGCCACCACGCGCAGCACGCGACGCGCGCGCTATTCCCGGGGTGCGTTGCTGTCCAGCAAATCATCGCTCGCGCGGTTGCGCGTGTCGACATTGATGGCGTTGTCCAGATCGGTCTGAACACTGGTGTCGAGCGGCGGCCGTTCGGAAATTTGTGCAGCTGCAGCCGCCTTCGCTGCCTGCAAGGCCTTCTGCTCCGGTTCGAGGGCAGCGCTGCGCTCGGTGATCTGCACCCGGTAGATCGGTTCGGGCATGTCCATGCCGGCCTCTTCCAACGCCAGCTTGGTGCTGCGAATCGCCTCGCTCTTGACCGACAGAAAATCGTGAGAGCGCTGGTCCACCCAACCATAAAAGCGAACCTGCACGTTCGAATCTCCGAGTGAAGCAATGTAGGCGCGCGGAGGCGGCTTTGCGATGACGCCGTCAATGGTGGACAGTCGCCCGGTGCCGATACGCTGAGCCAGCAGCAGGTCTTCGTTCACCCCAACGCCCACGTCAAACTCGAAACGGCGCGTCGGGTTGCGGGTGTAGTTCAGCATGACGCTCCTGAACACCAGCGCGTTGGGAATTCGCAGATGGTTGCCGTCCAGCGTCATCAAAATGGTGGCGCGGGAAGTCAGTGCAATCACCACGCCTTCGTTGCCGTCGATCACCACATGGTCGCGCGGCGAAAACGGTTGGCGCAGGCTCATCAAAACCCCAGCCAGGTAATTCTCCAGCGTTTCCTTGAAAGCAAAGCCCAGCGCCACGCCCAGCACGCCCGCGGTGCCCAGCACCGCGCCTACCAGCGCCGTCGCGTTCAGGATGGACAGCGCGATCAGTATGCCGCCCAGCGCGACGGCCCAGCGGATGCTGGTCTTGACGAGCTCGCGCAGAAACGGGTTGCGCTGCGCCACACGGTCCAGCGACGCGCGGTGCGACAGCCACCCGCCAATGCGCCACGCCAGCCAGATCACCAGCAAAGCGATGACCAGCAGCGGCAAGCCCGCAATCAGATTGGTGGTTTGGGTTTGCAGCCGCTCAACGACGGGTGAAAAATCGAAGTTCATCGGCGCCCTTGTATCAAACCAGATAGCTCATGCCCGGCACTTCGGCTTCTACCTCCAGCCGCGGCGGCGTCCAGTCGATCGGGTCTTGCCGAAGCACCAGGTCAATATCGAGCCCGAGCGGCAATCCCACCTGGTCGGGGAAGCTGACCGCCAGTTCCCGTTCGTCGAGCCCCGCTTCGCGCGCACGCACCCGCCAGGCGGCGAGATGCACGATTCCGGCTAAGGGCTCGTAGGTGTCGTTTTCAAACGGCGCATCCTGGTAGTTGAGCGCGTCCACCACGACTTCGGGTAATTGCCAACGGCGCGCCAAAGCGCCACTCACGCGGCCGTACGAGAAACCGAAGATGCGCGTTTCCAGCTTGGCGCGTCGCAAATCCAGCGGCGCCACCAAGGTGTTGAGCGACTGCGCACGTTCTGGGTCCGCCAGATGAATCACCAGTTCCCCCAGACCGTGCAGCAGACCGGCGGTATAAGCCGCCGCCTGGCTGTGGTGCACATGGCCCGCGAGCGAGCGAGCTAATTTGGCGGTGTGCAGGCTGTAACGCCAGAACTGCTGCAGGTTGATGCCCCGCACTGAACCCGAAGTCGTTCCCAACGTCGCCGAAGACACCAGCTGGCGCAGCTGCGCCGTGTCCACGAGCGCCAGTGCCTCGGGAAGACCAGCGGCCTGACGCGGCGCGCCAAACGCATCGGAATTGGCCAGGCACAACAGACGGGCAGCCAGCGCAGGATCGGTGCCGAACAACTGATTGAGGCGCCGAAGATTGGGCTCTTCGTGTGTGAGCTCGGCCATCAGCAGTGCCACTGCGCGCGGCAGGCTGGGCAGGGCCGGAGGATCGGCCAGCAGAGCATTCAAATCCATGGGATCGGTGCCGCTAGGGTGGGGGTCTGGCCATTATCCATAACGGATTCGCACGGACGCCCGGCTGCGGCGGAACGCGCTAAACCCGAGCGCCTGCCCGCGGCACCCAAGCTTCAGCCGCCTTTGAATTTGGCAAACGCGGAAGCCATGGCGGAAGGCGCTGCTGCCTCCGGGGCTCGGCGCCCCTGGTTCTGTTGCCCACGACCGGCTCCCTCGTAACGGTTTTCGCGTGAGCCATTTGATGCACCGCGCGGCGCTTCGCCCAGCTTCATCGACAGAGCAATGCGACCGCGCTGCAGGTCGACCTCCATCACCTTCACCGTGACGATGTCGCCCGTCTTGACCACTTCCCGCGCGTCGCTCACGAACTTGTGCGCCAATTGACTGACGTGAACCAAGCCATCCTGGTGCACGCCCAGGTCGACAAAGGCGCCGAACTGGGCGACGTTGCTGACCGTGCCCTCCAGCACCATGCCCTCCTTCAAATCCTTGATGTCCTCCACGCCCTCGTTGAAGCGGGCCACCTTGAAATCAGGGCGCGGATCGCGACCCGGCTTTTCCAGCTCGGCCAGGATGCCCTCCACCGTGATGACGCCGAATTTTTCATTCGCGAACAGCTCGGGGCGTAGGGTTTTGAGCATGTCCGAGCGGCCCATCAGTTCCGTTACCGGTGTCGCAGTGGTGGTGATGATCTGCTGAACCACGGGGTAGGTCTCGGGATGCACGCCGGTCATGTCCAGCGGGTTGTCGCCGCCGCGAATGCGCAAAAATCCGGCGCTTTGCTCAAAGCTGCGCGCGCCCAGGCCCGCCACTTCCATCAGCTGCTTGCGGTTCTTGAACGCTCCATTGGCATCGCGCCAACGCACCACGGCCTTGGCCACGCTGCCGGACAACCCTGACACGCGTGATAGCAGCGGAATGCTGGCGGTATTGAGGTCCACGCCGACTGCGTTGACGCAGTCTTCCACCACCGTGGCGAGTGTGCGCGCCAGCTCGCTCTGGTTCACGTCGTGCTGGTACTGGCCCACGCCAATGCTCTTGGGGTCGATCTTGACCAGCTCAGCCAGCGGGTCTTGCAGGCGCCTGGCGATGCTGGCGGCGCCCCGCAGGCTCACATCCACGTCGGGCATTTCCTGGCTGGCGAATTCACTGGCCGAATAGACCGATGCCCCGGCTTCGCTGA
>JBBSRE010000364.1:0-3340 GCA_038243365.1 Burkholderiales bacterium
CCGTTGTCCAGCTCAATCGGCACGTCCACGATCAGAATCCGCTTCGGGCGCTTGAGCGTCTCTACCCAGCGCGACAGACTGCCCAGATACGGGGTGACGCGGTCCACCTGTTTGAGGTAGTTGCCCCAAGGGCCGAGATGATCTGCCTGCAAATACGAGGGCAGGGGATGGCTGGGCACTGGGCTGGCGCGGTGGGGTTGTGGCATGAGCTGTCCTTGCGGATGTGTCGAAAAGCGCAAGCATAGGCGTGCAGCACGGCGCTGTCCAAGGCAGTCCTGTTACGAACCTATGCATTTCAAGCATAGGTCGTTGGGATGTCATTGCTGGCGAGCGTCGGTCGCAACCGTATTCGCAGGGGACGCCGCATTCAAAGGGGCAACTCGTAGTGCCGGCGGCGTTGAATGTGAAGGCGTATTAGCGGGTGCGATGCGCCCGCTGAAACCCAGAGGACAGCCAACCCTAGGGATATCCCTGACAATCACTGCATGTCTGAGAAAGCCCTTATCGCCGGTTGGCAAGGAATGCGCCGGCGCATTCTGTACGTCACGGTTTACGAAATCATCGCCATCGCCGTAGCCACTTGGGGGCTGGCGAGCCTCACGGGCCAAAGCGCCGAGCACTCCAGCGTGGTCGCCGTGGCGGCTTCCGCCATCGCCGTGGCCTGGAACCTTGTGTTCAACACGCTGTTTGAGCGCTGGGAGTCGCGGCAGAGCGTGCGCGGCCGCAGCATCGCCCGGCGCGTGGCGCACGCGATCGGTTTCGAAGGCGGGCTCGTGCTTTTCCTGGTGCCGCTGTTTGCCTGGTGGTTTGACGTCTCGCTGTGGCAGGCCTTGGTGATGGACATCGGCCTGATGGTGTTCTTCCTCTGCTACACCTTTGTCTTCAACTGGGGTTTTGACCGAGTGTTTGGTTTGCCGGCTTCTGCGGCTTGAGCTGGCGCGACCCCCTCAGGTTTGGCAGCCGTCAAAAAAAACCACACCTGTCATTACGGCAGGTGTGGCGTCTATTGATCGACCCAGCCCTTCAGGCCGGCATCTGCCATCAAGCCGTCACAGCCTCCAACGCCGCATTCAACGTCCCGCTAGGCCGCATCACCGCATCGGTCTTCTTCGCATCCAGCAAGTAGTAGCCACCCACGTCTGCTGGCTTGCCCTGCACTTCGGCCAGCTCGCTGACGATCTTTTGCTCGTTCTCGGCCAGGGTCTTGGCCAACACCGCGAACTTGGCGCCTAAGGCCTTGTCTTCGGTCTGCGCGGCCAGTTCTTGCGCCCAGTACAACGCCAGGTAGAACTGGCTGCCGCGGTTGTCGAGCTGGCCGGTTTTGGGCGACGGGCCTTTGTTGTTGTCCAGCAGCTTGCCGGTGGCGGTGTCCAGCGTCTTGGACAGCAGAGTGGCTTGCGCGTTGCCGGTTTTCAGGCCCAGGTCTTCCAGGCTGACGGCCAGCGCCAAAAACTCGCCCAACGAAACCCAGCGCAGGTGGTTTTCTTCTACCAGTTGCTGCACGTGCTTGGGAGCGGAGCCGCCGGCGCCCGTCTCGTACATTCCGCCGCCAGCCATCAGTGGCACCACGGAGAGCATCTTGGCGCTGGTGCCCAGTTCCATGATGGGGAACAGGTCAGTGAGGTAGTCGCGCAGGATGTTGCCGGTAACGCTGATGGTGTCCAGCCCGCGGATCACGCGCTCCAGCGTGTAGCGCATGGCGCGCACCTGGCTCATGATTTGAATGTCCAGGCCGGTGGTGTCGTGGTCCTTCAGGTAGAGCTTCACCTTCTTGATGATCTCGCGCTCGTGCGGGCGGTAGCTGTCCAGCCAGAACACGGCCGGCATGCCGGAATTGCGGGCACGTGTCACCGCCAGCTTGACCCAGTCGCGAATCGGCGCGTCCTTCACCTGGCACATGCGCCAGATGTCGCCAGCTTCCACGTTCTGGCTCAGCAGCACGTCGCCGGTGGCCAGGTCGACGATGTTGGCCACGCCGTCTTCGGGGCACTCAAAGGTCTTGTCGTGCGAGCCGTATTCCTCGGCTTGCTGCGCCATCAGGCCCACGTTGGGCACGGTGCCCATGGTCTTGGGGTCGAAGTTGCCGTGCCATTTGCAGAAGTTGATGATCTCCTGGTAGATGCGGGCAAATGTGCTCTCGGGCATCACGGCCTTGGCGTCCTTCAGGCGGCCATCGGCCCCCCACATCTGGCCGCCGTTCCTGATCATCGCGGGCATCGATGCGTCCACGATGATGTCGTTGGGCGAATGGAAGTTGGTAATGCCTTTGGCTGAATCGACCATAGCCAGCTCGGGCCGCTCTGCGTGGCAGGCGTGCAGGTCGCGCTTGATCTCGTCCTGCTCGCTCTGCGGCAGAGTGGCGATCTTGGTGTACAGGTCCACCATGCCGTTGTTGACGTTGACACCCAACTTGTCAAACAGTGCGGCGTGCTTTTCAAACGCATCCTTGTAGAAGATGCGCACGCAGTGACCAAACACGATCGGGTGCGACACCTTCATCATGGTGGCCTTGACGTGAAGCGAGAACATCACGCCGGTCTTGTACGCGTCGTCAATTTCATTTTCGTAGAACTCCAGCAGCGCTTTCTTGCTCATGAACATGCTGTCGATGATTTCACCGTCCTTGAGCGACACCTTGGGCTTGAGCACGGTGGTTTTGCCGCTTTTGCCGACCAGCTCCATCTTCACGTCGCAGGCCTTGTCCAGCGTCAGCGATTTTTCGCCCGCGTAGAAGTCGCCGTGGTGCATGTGCGAAACGTGCGAGCGCGACGCCTGGCTCCAGTCGGCCATGCTGTGCGGGTGTTTGCGGGCGTATTCCTTCACCGCCCTGGGTGCGCGCCGGTCAGAGTTGCCCTCGCGCAGAACCGGGTTCACCGCACTGCCGATGCACTTGTTGTAGCGGGCGCGGATGTCTTTTTCCTTGTCGGTCGTGGGGTTCTCGGGGTAGTCGGGAATCGCATAGCCCTTGCCCTGCAGTTCCTGGATAGCGGCCAGCAATTGCGACACCGATGCGCTGATGTTGGGCAGCTTGATGATGTTGGCGTCGGGCGAAAGCGTGAGCTTGCCCAGCGCTGCCAAGTTGTCGGGCACGCGCTGTTCTGCTTTCAGGCATTCAGGGAACTGGCCGAGGATGCGGCTGGCCACGGAGATATCGCTGGTTTCCACGTTGATTCCCGCGGGCCGAGCAAAGGTGCGCACGATGGGCAGGAAGGCGGCCGTGGCCAGTGCAGGGGCTTCATCGGTCAGCGTGTAGATGATGGTCGGTTGCGTCGTGCTCATGCGCTTGGTTCCTTAAGTGGCAGTGGGATCAAGCTGCCATTTTCGTTCTTACTGGCGACCA
>JBBSRE010000365.1:0-3337 GCA_038243365.1 Burkholderiales bacterium
GAGAGCCTTCAAATGCGTTAATCCTGGCGGTCGCCGTCAGGGCCACGGGGTCGCGCTGGTGGCGGTTCCGGTGGTTCCGGTGGTTCCGGCGGGGGGGCGGTCCCTGGCAGCTCCCGGGCAGGTGCATCGTCGGTCGTCGGTGCGGCTGGGTCATTTGGTGAATCTGGCACAGGCTGCAGCGAAGCAGAGGGTGGTTCGGTGGGCGGCGCAGCCGCAGGACCGGCTGCAGCGGCAGATTTGTGCAGCACAGCCACCATGTGCATCGCCAGCGTTTCGTACAGCGGCCGCGCGATCAGGCGCGAGATCAGGCTGGCCAGCATAGCCGCCGACATCAGGCTCAGCACCATGGCATGGCCATCGATCATTTCCATCACGATGATGAAAGCTGTGAGCGGGGCCTGCGTAACGGCAGCCAAAAACGCCGCCATGCCCATGGCGATCAAGGCTGGCGCAATGTCGGAGCCCATCAGCAATGACACGTTCTGCCCCACGCCCGCGCCAATCGACAGCGACGGCGCAAAGATGCCGCCGGGCACGCCGCACCAGGCCGTCAGCCACGTGGCGATGAATTTCAAGGTGACGTAGAGCTCGGGCATGTCGGCCTGGCCGGCCAGAATGTGCTGAACCTCTTCAGAGCCGGCGCCAAAGGTGGCGCCGCCAGTGACCAGGCCTATCACCGCGATCACCAGCCCGCCCACCGCGGCGAAGCGCACGGGGAAACGCGCTCGCAGCAGGTTCATGCGCTCGGGCGAGCCGGTCAGGGAGGCCGCCATCAACTTCGAAAACAGGCCCCCCAGCGCGCCGCACGCCAGTGTGACCATCAGGCCAGGCACCAAGGCGTTCCAGTCCAGCTCAGGCACCTGGATTACGCCGAAATAGCTCCGGTTGCCGAAGAACGACACGCCAATCAGACCGGCCAGCACAATGCCGGTGATCAGCAAGCCGCTGCTGCGCGATTCCAACTTGCGTGAGAGCTCTTCGATGGCGAAGACCACCCCGGCCAGCGGGGCGTTGAACGCCGCAGCGATTCCGGCCGCGCCACCAGCCACCAGCAGGGCGTGGTCGCTGATGCCGGATTGCGGCCTGAGCCAGCGCCGAGCGTGCTGCATGACACCCGCAGCGATCTGCACCGACGGGCCTTCGCGTCCGATGGACATGCCGCCCAAAAAACCTGCGCTGCCCAGCACCATCTTGGCTGCGGTGAGACGCAGTGAGACAAAGTGCTGGCGCTGCTCCGGCGTGACGTCAGATTCCAGCGCCGCCATCACCTGTGGAATGCCCGAGCCCGCTGCGGTCGGCGCAAAGCGGCGCGTGCCCCAGACGATGACCGCCGCGAGTGCAGGTGTCCAGAACAGCACGATCCAGCCGCCCTGGAAGTGGTAGATCTGCTCAAACCACGCGAACGCCTTGTTGGTCATCAGCGTGAACGCGACAACGGCCAGGCCGGCCATGACCGCATAGGCCAGCACGACCGTACGGTCCAGCCACATGCGCCCGTTCGAGAGCTCGTGTCGCAGGTTTTGCAGAACGTCAGGCTGGTGGTGCGTGGACAAAGGAGAACTTTGGCGGTGAGGGGCGTGTAAAGGACGGTGACCTGTTGCCGGGCATCAAAGCCAGGAGCGCGCCAGGCGTCGCCAGGACGGGTGCGGAGCGGTTGCAGAAATCCCGATGCAATTGTGCACGCATGGGCGTTTCAAGCTGCTTGCGGCACAATGGCAGACCCGGTCGCAAGGGGCTTGGCGCCCTGCCGGCCCTTGATTCTTCACCTACCCCTTCAGGCTTCCAACATGGCATCCGTGAACAAAGTCATCATCGTCGGCAACCTCGGCCGCGATCCTGAAATGCGCACTTTCCCCAACGGTGACAAGGTGGCCAACGTCACCATCGCCACCACCGACAAGTGGAAAGACAAGCAATCAGGCGAGATGCGCGAGGCCACCGAATGGCACCGCGTGGTGTTCAATTTTCGGCTGGCCGAGATCGTCGAGCAGTACCTGCGCAAGGGCTCGCAGGTGTATGTCGAAGGCAGTCTGCGCACCCGCAAATGGACCGACCAGGCCGGCGTGGAAAAGTACACCACGGAGATCCGCGCTGACAGCATGCAGATGCTGGGCAGCCGGCAGGGCATGGGTGGTGGTGGCGGTGGCCAGGGTGGCGGCTACGACGACGGTGGGCATGGGGGTCAGGGCGGTGATGGTGGATACGATGCCCCGCCCCGCGCAGCAGCGCCGGCCCGCGCTCCGGCTGCGCGGCCTGCTCCAGCGCCCGCTCCGGCGCCCCGGGCTGCCTCTGGCTTCGACGACATGGACGACGACATCCCGTTCTGACACGGAACGTTCAGACACGGCGATCAAGGTCCGCAGCGACGTTCACTGCAAGCAACGCCCAGCATCACCCGTTAGCCAGGTGATCGAACAAACCGGTGCGGTTTTTTTCGCTGACGGGCAGCACAACTCCAAGGCTGCTCTTACCAGGACACCGCTCCATGGCCGAATCCAAAGCCACCGTCTATGGCGCCATTGCCGCCAACGTCGCCATCGCGATTACCAAGTTCGTGGTGGCGGGCGTCACCGGCAGCTCGGCCATGATGTCCGAGGCAGTCCACTCCACCGTAGACACCGGCAATGGCGTGCTGCTGCTGGTGGGCTTGCACCGCAGCCAGCGCCCGGCCTCGCGTGACCATCCGTTCGGCCACGGCAAGGAGCTGTATTTCTGGAGCCTGATCGTCGCGGTGCTGATCTTTGGCCTGGGCGGCGGCATTTCGATCTACGAAGGCGTGCAGCACATGCGTGCGCCCGAGGAGCTGACCGATCCGTTCTGGAACTACGCGGTGCTGGGCGCCGCCGCGGTGTTCGAGGGCGCGAGCTTTTTCGTCGCATTGCACCAGTTCCGCCAGCAAGCTGCGGGTCGCCCGTTCTGGCGTTCGCTGCACGCCAGCAAGGACCCTTCCACCTACACCGTGCTGGCCGAAGACGGCGCCGCGCTGCTGGGACTGGCCATTGCCGGCGCTGGCGTCTACGCGAGCCACGCGCTCGACATGCCAGTGCTTGATGGCGCGGCGTCCGTCGCCATCGGCGTGCTGCTGGCGGGTGTGGCGGTGCTGCTGATGCGCGAGTCGCACGGGCTGCTGATTGGCGAAGGGATCGAGCGCCAGACTTCCGATGCCATCGTGACCCTGGCCCAATCGCACGCGCACGTGGAGCACGCGCGGCCACCGCTGTCGATGTACATCGGCCGCGACGAGGTGCTGCTCGCCATGGACGTAGAGTTTGATGGTGAGGCCAGCGCTGACGAAGTGGCGGGCACGGTGGAAGCCATTGAGCGCGAGATTAGCGCA
>JBBSRE010000366.1:0-3327 GCA_038243365.1 Burkholderiales bacterium
GGTGCTGCTCGAGCAGTTGCCGCTGCCCGGAACGCTCAACCATCTCAAGGAGGGTCGCACCGCACTGAACAAGCTGTGGGCAGAACTCAACTCAAGTGCTGGGCGCATGTTCCTCGATGGCGAGGGTTTAGAGCAGTTCTCACAACTCAAAGAGCGCTGGGCTTCGGTGGATTCCACGCTGGGCGATCTTGAAAAGGCATACACAGCAAAGGACAACAAAGCCATCACTACCTTGCTTGAAGATGAATGGCCGGTACTGGTGAAGGGTGTTGTCAAGCCATTGCAGAGATTGATTCCACTTGCGCAGGAGCACTTCCGAGAGACTTACCTGTCTGCCAAAGTCGATAGCTCGCGGATGCTGGCGCTGGGATTGGGCGGCGCGATGGTTTGTCTGGTCGTGCTGGTATTCACGGCCGTACTGACGTTGCGCTCCATTCTGGGATCCCTCGATGGGCTAAAGCGCTCGTTGCATGGTATTGCCGGTGGCGATCTCACCAACGAATTGCCCGCTGCGCGTGCCGACGAGTTAGGTGCAATGGTGGATGCGCTGCGTGTAATGCAAGACTCGCTTTGCCATTTGGTCAGTCAGGTGCGCGAGTCGGCCGAAAGCGTCCAAGTCGCTAGCGACGAGGTGGCCGCCGGCAACGCTGACCTGAGCGTGCGTACAGGGAACACGGCATCAAACTTGCAGGCGGCGGCGACCAGCATGGCTCAGTTGATGAGCACAATCGAGCATTCCGCTGCCTACGCTCAACAGGCCAATCAACTCGCTGCCTCTGCCGCAGATGTCGCCCGGCGAGGAGGGACAGTGGTGTCGGAAGTGGTGAGCACCATGAACAGCATCACTGCTTCGTCCCGCAAGATATCTGACATCATTAGTGTGATTGATGGGATCGCTTTCCAAACCAATATCTTGGCTTTGAACGCAGCGGTAGAAGCAGCGCGTGCCGGTGAGCAGGGACGAGGATTCGCTGTCGTGGCGTCGGAGGTGCGTTCGCTTGCTGGGCGCTCGGCCGAGGCTGCCAAAGAAATCAAAAATCTGATTAGTGTCAGCGTGGAGCGAGTAGAAGCCGGATCGCGCTTGGTCGACAACGCGGGATTGACGATGGCGGAAATTGTCGCAGCTGTCGAAGGCGTGGTCGCCATCATCGGAGACATTAGTACGGCTACGTCGGCGCAATCGAACGGCATCGGTCAGGTAAGCGCCGCAGTCTACGAAGTAGAAGAAATGACGCAGCAAAATTCTGCACTGGTGGAACAGTCTACAGCTGCCGCCGAGAGTTTAAAGGCCCAGTCAAACCGGCTCACTCAGCTGGTGGGAACATTTAAGCTTTCCTAATGTTCAGGTAGTGCTTGCGATAGTGCGCTGACCACTAGAGTCCGACGATCCTCGGTATAAACCGGACTCGATTCTTCCTGCGCCATTCAGCGCCATCCAGCGCCACAAGGTCATCGCGCATGGACAGCGCCACCTCGACCCATATTACAAGTTCCCATCCGAGCGCGGTGGCCACCACCAATGATCAAATTCGGTGTATGGCATCTGAGTCATGACAAGCTGGGAAACCCGGAGGGAGCAAGCGTGCCAAGCGGCTGACTAGAATCTCTGCATGACCTTCCTGGAAATGCTGCGCGACGCAGCCACCCGTAACCAATCCATGCTCTGCGTCGGGCTGGACCCAGAGCCCACACGCCTTCCGGCGTGCCTGCCGGAGGGGCCGAACCGGCTCTACGACTTCTGCGCCGCCATCGTCGATGCCACCAGTGATTTGGTCTGCGCGTTCAAGCCGCAGATCGCCTACTTTGCGGCGCACCGGGCGGAGGATCAACTGGAGCGCCTGATGGCGCACATGCGTAGCCACGCGCCCAACGTTCCCGTCATTCTGGATGCCAAGCGCGGCGACATCGGTTCCACGGCCGAGCAGTACGCAAAAGAAGCATTCGAGCGCTACGGCGCCGATGCGGTGACGCTGTCGCCATTCATGGGTCTTGATTCCATTGCGCCGTATCTGCAGTACCCGGGCAAGGGTGCATTCCTGTTGTGCCGCACCTCCAACCCGGGCGGAGACGACCTGCAGAATCAGCGTCTGGCCGATGTGGACGGACAGCCTCGCTTGTATGAGCACATCGCCCGTCTCGCGCAGGGGCCGTGGAACCAGAATGGGCAGTTGGGGCTGGTGGTGGGCGCGACGTACCCTGACGAAATAGAGCGGGTGCGCGCGCTGGCGCCCACCGTGCCGCTGTTGATCCCTGGCGTAGGCGCTCAAGGCGGCGATGCGGCCGCCACGGTGCGCGCAGGATGGCGGCAGGATGGCCCGGTAATCGTGAATTCGTCGCGTGCGATCCTGTATGCCAGCTCGGGCGAAGACTATGCGCAGGCGGCGCGGCGCGAGGCCGAGCGCACCCGGGCGATGTTGCAGTCGGCGCTGCCCTGAGCCGTGCCGAAGCTGCCGAAAAAGCTATTCACAATATAGCTACTAGCGCCCGCTCTTATTGCGCTAGGAGCACTTTTAACTCTTAGAAAATTAACGCAGTCGTGTCGGCGCCATATCGGCCGGCACCACACCGTGCGCGGCCAGGTCTGCGTCCAGGGGCTGCCCCAGCAACAGGTTGCGCGACATGAGCGCGTAGGCTGGTGCGCTCTGGATGCCGTATCCGCCCTGGGCGGCCAGCCAGAACAGGCCCTCCACCTGGCCGTCCCAGCCGATCACCATGTCGCCATCGGCCACACACGACCGCAATCCTGCCCAGGTGCGCGATGGGCGGCGAATCTTGAAGTGCGTCATCTGTTCGATGTGGAAGATGCCCGTCGCTACGTCGATTTCTTCCGGCACCACGTCGTGCGGCGTGGTGTCGTCTGCGTTAGCGGGTGAGCCCAGCAACTGGCGCGCTTCGGGCTTGATGTAGAAACTCTCATCCACCGCGACGATGGCCGGCAGGCTTGCCAGGTCCAGCCCGTCTGGCGCTGGAAAGGTGAACGCGGTGCGCCGCCGCGGCACCAGGCCGATGGGTGCGGCCCCGGCCAGCTCGCCCAGCGCGTCGGCCCAGGCGCCTGCAGCATTGACCAGGTTACGGGCGCGCAGCGTGCTGCCGTCCGCCAGGGTGAGGTTCCAAACGTCGTCCAGGCGCTGCAGCTGCGTGACTTCCGAATCGGTGCGCAGCCGGCCGCCGCGCTGGCGCAGACCGCGCAGGTAGCCTTGATGCAGCGCATGCACGTCGATATCGGCGGCGCCGGATTCCTGCAGTCCGCCGCCCAAGGCCTCGCGGCGCAAACATGGCAGGCGCTCCGCCAACGCATCTGCGCTCAAGCGTTCCAGCCCAGGCGAA
>JBBSRE010000367.1:0-3320 GCA_038243365.1 Burkholderiales bacterium
AACGCGGCGTGCGAGCCTTCCAGCAAGCACGGAGCTTGCAAGTCAACGGCCGCGTGGACACAGCCACCTGGGACGCACTACAGAGCGACCCTGACCAACCCATCCTGGTGCCATACACGCTGCAGAAGGCCGACACCGACGGGCCGTTTTCCGAGTTGCCCGAAGGCGTCATGGAGCGCGCCAAGCTCAAAGCATTGGGTTTTGAAAACCTGCAGGAAGCACTGGGCGAAAAATTCCATTGCAATCCAGATTGGCTGCGCAGCGCCAACCCGGACAGTGGTTTTGCGACCGGCGACACGATCGTGGTGCCCGCTGTCGCGTTGGACCAGGCCAGCAAAGCACCGACCGGGGCGACTTCTGTGCGCATCGACAAGGAAGGCCGTGTGCTGTCGGTGCTGGGCAAAGACGATGCGGTGCTGGCGGCTTTTCCGATCAGCATGGGCGGCAACTCCGACCCGTTGCCCGTCGGGCGCTTGGATATTAAAAACGCTGCCAAAAATCCGGTATTCACTTTCGACCCCGAACTGCTCAAGGGGACCCAGAAGTCGGACGAGAAAGTCGACCTGCCGCCTGGCCCCAACAACCCCGTCGGCGTGTACTGGCTGGGCCTGAGCAAGCCGCACTGGGGCATCCACGGCACGCCGCACCCGGCGCGCGTAGGGACCTCTGAGAGCAACGGCTGTGTCCACTTGACCAACTGGGACGTACTGCGCCTGGCGCAACTGGTCAAGACGGGCTTTATGGTGGACGTCCATGCCTGAGCGACGGTGCTGGCGGCGGGCTTGGTTAGCGGGTGCTGCGCTGACGCTCACCGCCTTGGGCGCACCTGCAACTCCCGCGTTACCCGCGCCTACCCCTGCTCCCGCCGATGAACCCCCAGCGCTTTCTATGCCAGTGCAAGGGGTGTTGCCAAGCGACTTGCGCGACACCTACGCCGACCCCCGCAGCGGTGGTGCGCGCGTGCACGAAGCGCTGGACATCCTCGCGCCGCGCGGCACGCCGGTGCTCGCGGTGGACGACGGGCGCATCGCCAAGCTGTTTTTAAGCCGCCCCGGTGGCATCACCATTTACCAATTTGACCCCAGCGGCCGCTTTGTCTATTACTACGCCCACTTGGATGGCTACGCCGCAGGACTGGCGCAGGGCCAAGCGGTGCGCCGGGGCCAACTTTTGGGCTACGTGGGTTCCAGCGGCAACGCAGGCCCCGACGCACCGCACCTTCATTTCGCGCTTTTGCGGCTGGACACCCAGAGGCGATGGTGGACCGGTGCACCCCTCAACCCGTATCCTTACCTGCGCGGTGCACCACCTGCTGCGTCTGCTCCTTAACGCGGCATGCGGGACCCGGTGTGCGGTACGCAGTGCGCAGCGCTGCAGGGCCGATGCCATGCAGCCATTGAGCGATGGGCCAGCGCAGAGCATTGTGGTGGGCTCCTCCGGCCAATCCTGTCGTTTTGACGGGCACAAGCGTCGCTCTTCACCGCTGCGCACCCGGCGTCCGATCCACTGCTGCGCGCGGCTGGCGCAAAGCGGGAGCAGCTGATCTGTGTCTCGACCTTCCATTGGGCCGGCTCAGCAGTAACTCCTGCAGCTGCCAGAACGATCTGGAACAGACGAGATCGAAACAAGGCCGGACGAAGCGCTGCAGGCGCAAGGATCCATGAGGTCAGAGCAGCTGGCTCCGCTCAGATTAGTGCCGCGGAGGAAGCCCGGCGGAGGCACTCGAAGACACCTCAGGTTTGGCAGAAGAAGCCCGCGGCGCCGACCCTGCTGCCGGCGCCCAGCGCCGTTGCGGCACGGTGACTTTCTGAGCTTGGGGCGTGACGCTCGCGGGCACGGGCACTCCCGCTTGCAGCACTGCTTGCGTAGAAGGTTCTGCCTGCGGCTGCGGCTGCGGCTCACGCCGCCATCCGCTGACCACCACTTCTCGGAAAAACTGCCGGTCCAGCCACAACCACAACATGATCGGAACCAGCGTTGGAACGACCAGCGAGCCAATCTGGTAGCCATACACGATCGCCTCCAGCTGCCACTGCGCGACGTTCAAAATGCGGGCATCGGTCTGGGCGTAGACGACGATCTGGATGAGCACGAACATCGTCAGGCTGAACGCCTGCGCGGGCAGCAAAAGCAAATAACCGGCTGCGGCTCGCCAGCCACGCCCCCTGGTTCGCGCTGCCAACAGCAGGGCCAGAAAGATAGGCAGTCCATAGGCATAGCGGCCAGGGTCCACCTCGACGACGATATCGGCCCGGCGCCCGCCCGCATTGGGCACTGGCATGGCGATCGCAGTCTCAACCTGCATCACGCCGGTCCGCTGATCTACCTTGCGCACCCACGTCGGCGCAGCCTGCTCGAGCGCGACATGCGACAGCGCTGCAGCCGGGTACGACGTCCAGGGCGACAGCTTGCTCCAAAGCAGGGTCAGTGCCAGCATCCACACCAGCGCAGAGGCCACAAAGACCAGCAAGGCGGAAGATCGACGCGTGCGCATGGGCAAATGCTGTCTGTCAGACCGCCACAGCCGCACCGGGCGGCATCGGCGGCCGGTCCTCCGGCGGCGCGGAAGCCTTGTTGCCCGCCCGCACCCACAGCAGCCAAACCACGAGTACGTCGAGCATGATCAGACCCTGCCAGAGGAATTCGTGCGCGAAATTGAAGACTGCGGTATTCCACTGACCCAGGTAGAACAGGCTGATGACGCGCACCACGTTCAGCGCCTGCACGGCCAGAAATCCCGCAGCCAGCCCCGTTAGCTTGTGCTGCCACCGCTCAGGAAACGCCATGATGGCGGCGAACAGCACGATGCAAGCCTCGATTCCGTTGCAGCCCGGCTCAATGGAAACGCCAAAACCGGTCTGCGTGTTCCAGAGCACTTTGCCCGCTGCGGCAGCACTCGCGTCGAACGTGGTAACGATCCACGCGCAGAACTGTGCCAGTAGCGCCGTCCAAGGCAGAACGAAATGCTGCTGCACCCAACTGAGCATGTTGATGCCGAAGAGGGTGAACTGAAGTGCCAGGAAGATGAGGAAGAAACGCAGCATGTCGATCCATAGGTATAGGCGCTAAGACCGCCAAAGCAACAGGATGAGTAGGCATTATCTGCGGCATGGGGCAAAAATCAGCAAATACGCAAGCCCGCAAAACAGAGAAGGGGCGGTGGCATGTGCCGCCGACCCTTCTATCCACCGCTTGGCATCTCAGCCAGAGCTGCCTACAGCGGCTACGAGCGACGGCGCGCCGCGCCAATGTGCCACAACGCCATCAGCCCCATCAAGCCGGACATCAGGATCAAGGCCCATTCAGACAGGGTGGGAATG
>JBBSRE010000368.1:0-3318 GCA_038243365.1 Burkholderiales bacterium
CTTACAGCAGCACGATGTCGTACTGCTCTTGCCCCATCACCGATTCGGTCTGAAGCGAGATGGGTTTTTTGATGAAATCTGACAGGCCCGCCAAGTGCGCGCTTTCTTCGTCGAGGAACAGCTCCACCACGCCCGGCGAGGCGATGACTCGAAATTCACGCGGGTTGAACTGGCGCGCTTCGCGCAAAATTTCGCGCAGGATGTCATAGCACACGCTGCGCGCAGTCTTGACGCTGCCCTTACCCTGGCAGACAGCGCAGGATTCGCACAACATGTGCGCGAGCGATTCCCGGGTGCGCTTGCGCGTCATCTCCACCAGGCCCAGGTTAGAGAAGCCGCCCGCCGTGGTCTTGACGCGGTCGCGCGCCAAATGCTTGCGGAACTCATCCAGCACCGCCTGCTGGTGTTCCTCGCGCAACATGTCAATGAAGTCCGCAATCACGATACCGCCCAGATTGCGCAGCCTCAACTGCCGCGCGATTGCGCCAGCGGCTTCCAGGTTGGTCTTGAAAATGGTGTCGTCGAAATTGCGCGCGCCCACATAGCCGCCCGTATTCACGTCCACCGTGGTCAGCGCCTCGGTCTGGTCGATGATCAGGTAGCCGCCAGATTTGAGGTCCACGCGTCTGCCCAGCGCTTTCGCCACTTCTTCGTCGATGGCGAAGAGATCAAAAATGGGGCGCTCGCCGCGGTACAGCTGCAGCTTCGCCGCTGTGGCTGGCATGAACTCCTCACCAAATGCACGCAGACGCTCGAACTGCTCAAGCGAATCAATGCGAATCGTCTGGGTGTATTCGCCTACAAGATCGCGCAATACACGCTGCAGCAGGTCGAGATCCTGGTGCAACAGCGAGAGCGGTGGTTGCCGCAAGGCCGCCTGCTTGATGCGTGCCCAGGTCTTGCGCAAGTAGGCAATGTCGTCAGCAAGCTCCAGGTCGGTGGCGTCTTCGCCGTTGGTGCGCAGGATGAAACCGCCCCCGCCCCCCGTGGCCTTGTCGCCCACCAGCACCTGCAGCCTGGTTCGCAACGCCTCGCGTTCGGCCATCGGGATTTTTTGCGACACGCCGACATGCTCGTCTTGCGGCAGATACACAAGCAGACGCCCCGCTACGCTGATCTGCGTTGACAGGCGCGCCCCCTTGCTGCCGATGGGGTCCTTGATCACCTGCACCATCAAGGCTTGGCCTTCAAAGACCTGCTTTTCGATAGGAACTTGGGGGTCGCTCTTTCGTGCCAGCGCACCAGCGTCGCCTTCCGGGTGGCGCTGCCACACATCCGCCACGTGCAGAAACGCCGCGCGCTCCAGGCCGATGTCGATGAACGCCGATTGCATGCCAGGCAGCACGCGGGCGACCTTGCCCAGATAGACGTTGCCCACCAGACCGCGCTCCAAGGTGCGCTCCACATGCAGTTCCTGCACCGCTCCGAGCTCCACTACCGCCACGCGGGTTTCCTGGGGCGACCAGTTGATCAGGATGTCTTCTTGCATGTGGATGAACCAGGTGGTCAGAGCGCAAAGCCTGCGGCACGCAGAAGTTGGGCAGTTTCAAAAAGCGGCAGCCCAATGATGCCGGAATAGCTGCCACGCAGCTGCATGATGAAACCGGCTGCCCGGCCCTGCACAGCATACGCACCCGCCTTGCCTGAAGGTTCACCGCTCGCCACATAGGCGCTGATCTGCGCGTTCGTCAGGGGCGCGAACTGCACGCTGGACACCGACAAGGCGCGCAGACGCTTGGCGCCTACCTGCAGGGCTACGGCGGTCAGCACGCGGTGGGTCCGGCCGGCGAGTTCGCTCAGCATTCGCGCCGCGTCGGCGTCGTCCTGCGGTTTGCCGTAGATCTGCCCACCTAGCGCGACCGTGGTGTCTGAACAGAGTATGGGTGCCCCGGGCAGGCCGCGCCGCCCGTGCCGGGCCACGGCTGCGTCGAGCTTGAGGCCGGTGACGCGTTCGACGTAAGCCTGTGGCACTTCGCCAGGCTGCTGTTGCTCCAAGCCTTCAGCATCTTCGGCAATGTCGCCTGGCTGGTTGGACAGCAGAAGTCGGTGTCCTACACCCAGCTGGTCAAGCAGCTGGCTACGGCGGGGACTTTGCGAGGCAAGGAAAAGATAATCAGCCATCAATTGAGCCAAATAGGGCTGTAACGCTTGATAGGTAAGCGCAAGCAGCTATCAAAATAATAGTTTGAGCTTCGCTTCAGTCTTGTTCAGACTCGTGCTCCAGTTGTCGGCTGGCACGCCGCAAGCCCACTACTCGCGGTGGTAGGGGTGCCCAGCGTTGACAGACCACGCACGGTACAGCTGCTCGATCAGCAGCACCCGCACCATGGCGTGCGGAAGGGTCAGGTCGGACAAGCGGATGCGCTCGTGCGCAGCTTGGCGAAACGCCGGCTCCAGCCCATCGGGCCCGCCGATGACCAGTGCTACGTCGTCGCCCGAGAGCTGCCAGCTGGTCAACCGCTCTGCCAAAGCCTTGGTAGTGAGAGAGGTGCCACGCTCATCCAACGCCACGATGCGGGTGCCTTTCGCTGTGCCTGACGATATCGCTGCTTCAATACGCTCACGCTCGGCAGCGAGCAGTGTTTCCAATGTTTTAGAGCTGCGCGGCTCGGTCTTCACCGCGCGAAGCTCGACTTTGAGCTCCGGCGGAAACCGCTTGGCGTAATCGTCATACGCCGTTTGCGCCCAATCAGGCACGCGCTGGCCCACCGCGACGATGGTCAGCCGCATGCGCTCGCCCGTCAGGCCTTGCGACCTGGGGCTTTGCGAGCAGGTGATTTAGCAGTCGATGACTTGGCTGGCGCAGCGCGCTTGGTTGGGGCGGCTGCTTTGCCAGAGGCGGCTTTCTTGGCGGGAGTCAAGTCTCTGCGCGGCTTCACCACCAAGGTCTTGACCGGCGATGCTTTAGCAGGCGCTCCCACCGGCGCTTTCACTGGCCGCTTCACCAAAGCCTTAGCCGCTGCTGTGCCGGGTGTCTTTGCTGCGCTTTTGACCGGTGCCTTGGCAGTTGTTTTATTGGTGACGGATGCGCGCGTCTTAGCAGTACCGTCCGTTCCCGCACTAGTGCGGGTACCAGCCGTCCTGGAGGTCGGCTTGCCGGCAGATCCGGCGGATGGCCTGGAAGCTGTTTTCGCCGCAGGTCCGCCTGTGTTTCCAGCGCCCGTGCGGCCCCCGGTCGTCTTGCGAGCTAGGGCCTTCTTAGCCGGTGCACTGCCCGTGGTCTCCGCCGCCTTGGCCGCACGGCGCGCGGCCGTCTTCGCGGGCACTTTGGCTTCAGGCGCGACCGGCTTGGCCGCACCGAGCTTCAGGCGCACGGGC
>JBBSRE010000369.1:0-3318 GCA_038243365.1 Burkholderiales bacterium
CAGCGGCACGGTAGATCACCGGCGTCTTATGGCGCCAGCAGTGCGGGTAGCTGTGGGTGATGATTTCCGTGGTCAGTAACCGACCGGCTTCGCGCAACGCGTCGATGATGACGGGGCAGGCCTTCCAGATGTTCTGGCCACCAAACAAGGGTAGCTCGGGCGCGTAGGTGCCGTTGCCCTGCACCGGATTGAGGATGTCGTCAGTCGCCACGCCGTGGGCTACGCAGGAGTTGAAGTCTTCCACGCCGTAGGCGGGCGAGGAGTGCACCAAGCCCGTGCCGTCGGTGGCGGTGGCGTAGTCGGCGAGGTAGACCGGCGACAGGCGGCGGTAGCCGGCGTCCACGTCATAGAACGGGTGCTCGAACTCCATGCCGTCCAGCGCCTGGCCGAGCGCCGTTGCCAGCACTTTGCCTTCAATGCCCCAGCGCTCCATGCAGCGCTCGACCAGCGATTCAGCCACGATCAACAGGCCGCGCTCGGTGTCCACCAAGGCGTAGGTGAGTTCTGGATTCAGGTTCAGCGCCTGGTTGGCGGGAATCGTCCAGGCGGTGGTGGTCCAGATGACGGCGAATGCGTCTTTGCTCAGTTGCGGCAGGCCAAAGGCAGCAGCCAGGCGGGCCGGGTCATGCGCCTTGAAAGCCACGTCCAGCGTCTGGCTCTTCTTGTCCTGGTATTCGATCTCGAACTCGGCCAGCGAACTGCCGCAGTCGAAGCACCAGTACACGGGCTTCAAGCCGCGGTAGACAAAGCCGCGCTCGATCACGCGCTTGAACGCGCGGATCTCTGCTGCCTCGTTCTCGGGGTCCATGGTCTTGTACGGGTGGTCCCATTCGCCCAGGATGCCCAAGCGCTGGAAATCCACCAGCTGCTGCTCGATCTGCTCGGTGGCAAACGCGCGGCTTTTGGCCTGCATGTCGTCGCGCGAGAGCTTGCGGCCGAACTTCTTCTCGATGGCGTTTTCGATCGGCAGGCCGTGGCAATCCCAGCCGGGCACGTACAGCGCGTCAAAACCTTCAAGCTGGCGCGCCTTGACGATCATGTCCTTCAGGATCTTGTTGACCGCGTGGCCCATGTGGATCTGGCCGTTGGCGTAAGGCGGGCCGTCGTGCAGGATGAACTTAGGCGCGCCGCAGCGGGCTGCGCGCAGGCGCTTGTACAAGCCCTCGTCGTTCCACTCCTTCACCCAGCCCGGCTCACGCTTGGGCAGGTCCCCGCGCATGGGGAAGGGCGTGTCGGGCAGATTCAGGGTTTTGCGGTAGTCCTGCGGGGCAGGGTTCGCTGCAGAGGCTGCCGCGTGGTCAGCGGAGGTGTGGTTGACAGGGGCTGTGTCGGGCATCGCGAACTCTCGTGAACGGGGGGAGAAGTGTGCGATTAGCAGCGTACTTCAGTGGCGGGGAGTGTGGCAGTGGCAGCGCGCGCTAATGACGGCGGGGCGGCGGGGCAGCGGCAGCGCGGGATCGCCTCAAATTCGGTCGCGCGTGGTCTGCCGGTGGGTTTCGGCGTGGGCAGAAAACCACGCCCGAGCATCGGCGCAATCGCGCGCGATGCCGGCCGTTAGCGCATCCAGGCTGTCGTACCTGAGTTCGTCGTGCAGTTTGTGCAGCAGTTCCACGCGGATGATTTTACCGTAGGCCCCCTCGGCACCCAGGTGCGCGGGCCATTCCAGGCAATGCGTTTCCAGCAGCACCCGGCCACCGTTCACATCGGCCGGATCGACCGAGGGGCGAACGCCGAGGTTGGCAACGCCTGGCAGGGCGCGCTCGGACAAGCCGTGCACCCGTCCCGCAAAAATACCGCTGGCGGCTGGTTTCCAGTGCGTGAAGCGCAGGTTAAGCGTGCGAAAGCCATCCCCTGATCCGCCCGATTTCTCGCCTAGCGCCCGGCCTAGTTTGCGGCCGTGAACCACGTGGCCAGAAATGGCGTAGGGGCGACCCAGCAACTGAGCGGCATCCGCCATACGTCCGGAGGCCAAGGCGGCGCGCACTTCCGAACTGGACACTCGTACTGCTTGCGCCGAGTCCGCCGATGCATTGGGCCCGGCATGCGCCACTGAAATTTCGTAGGAGTTCATGCGCGCCACATCAAAACCCAGGCGCTGGCCCGCAGCGCCGAGCATGGCGTAATCACCCGCCCGTTGCCGGCCAAAGCGGAAGTCGTCGCCCACCAGCACGTAGCGCGCGCCCAGACCCTGCACCAGCACTTCGTTGACAAATGCCTCGGGCGATTGGCCTGCCAGCGCAGCATCAAAACGCAGCACCACCGCCTGCTGCACACCGAAGCGCGCCAGCTCGGTCAGCTTGTCGCGCAATGTGCCCACACGGGCGGGCGCGAGCGCAGGCTTGGCCAAAGCAGAGGCGAAATAGTCGCGCGGATGCGGCTCGAAGGTGAGTACGCAGCTGGGCACCCCGCGCTGCGCTGCTTCTGCGTTGAGCAGCGCCAGCATCGCCTGGTGGCCGCGGTGCACGCCATCGAAATTGCCGATGGTGAGCGCGCAGGCCGGCGCGATGGATGGGTGGCGGAAACCCCGGAGGACAAGCATGCGATTCGGTATCTTTTTAATAGCGGCCAGCGCAGACGGTGTAAGCGTGTAACGCTTATTTCATTTGAATGGCGTATATTGTGACGCAGTTGACAGCAGCACTTGGGGTGCTGCGCATCCTGCCATTTCCCGGTTCCCTGAACGTTCTTCAAGGAGGCTGCTCGTGAAAGTGTTGAAGCTCTCGGCCCAGGGCCTGCCCCAGTCATGGATATCGCTGGAACAGGCGGCCACGCATTACGCGGCTGGCGAGGTTCGCTGGGAAGCAGGTGGCGAAGTGGCGCGCTTTCGCGGCGGCAACAACGCGATCACGGGGCTGCAATCGGTGATTGCCATCAACAGCATCATCGGCACCCGCGGCGTGCCGCGCATCAACCCGTTCGAGACCCGCCCCGGGCTGACCAACACCAAACTTTTTGCCCGCGACCGCAACCTGTGTGCGTACTGCGGCTCGCTCTTTCAGGAAGGCGACCTGACGCGCGAGCACGTCGTGCCGTTTGCAAGCCGGGGCATGAACCACTGGATGAACGTGGTGACCGCTTGCCGCGCTTGCAATCATCGCAAGGGCCCGCGTACACCCGAGCAGGCACACATGCCGCTGCTGTACGCGCCCTACGTGCCCAGCCTGTGGGAAGACTTCATTCTGCGCAACAGGCGCATCCTGGCCGACCAGATGGAGTTTTTGATGGCGCATGTGCCGAAGTCATCACGCCTTTTGGAGTGATGACTTCGCACTGCCCTACGTCGGAGGTGCTCAGGTGGCCTTGTCAGCGGTAACCAAA
>JBBSRE010000370.1:0-3314 GCA_038243365.1 Burkholderiales bacterium
AGCGGGTTGTTGGCGTCGGCACCGAACTTGCGGCCGGCCATGAAAATCACGTTAGGCGCGCGAGGCAGTTGGGCGAGGGCCTCCCTGTCCTGCAGGTCGCAGGCAATGGTCTCGATGCCGTGGGCTTCCAGCGCCTCCCGCACGCCAGTTTCACTGAAGCGCGCCACGGCGATCACGCGGCGCCCATCCGGGAGGGCGTTGCGCGCCAGGCGCGCCAGCGTCGGCCCCATCTTTCCGCCGACGCCCAAGATGATCAGGTCACCTTCGGTGCGGGCCAGGTCGCGCACCAAAGCGTCATCGGGCTGGGCCAAAAAATCTTCCAGCGCTTCTTCGCTGGAGAAATGCGCAGGTAAGCTTGGCACGGCGCGGAGCCGCAGGTCGTGGTTGGCAGCGTTCATTGAATGCGGGCGTCCTGGGTGATGAAGAAGCGCTCGAGCAGCAGCACCAGCAGGTACAGCAAGACGCCCAAGGCGGTGATGAGCAGCACGGCCATGAAGACCGCGGCGGTGTCGAGCGAGGCCTGCACCTGAATCATCAGATAGCCCAGCCCTTGGTCAGAGGCGATGAATTCGCCCACCACTGCGCCGGCCACCGCCAGCACAGTGGCGACCTTCATGCCAGAGAACAGATAGGGCAGGGAACCGGGCAGCTGGATGTAGCGAAACAGCTGCCAACGGGAACCGCGCAGTGCGCGCACTAGGTCGAGCAGTTCAGGCTCGGTCTCGTGCAAACCGCGGATGGTGGTCAGAAGGATGGGGAAGAAACACAAACTGAACGTGATCAGGATGTTGGGACCGATGCCGTAGCTGAACCACACGATGATGAGCGGCCCCATCGCCACCTTGGGCACCATGTTCAGCGTCACGAGTAGCGGAAAGACGGTTACCGTGAGCGCCCGGCTGGTGACGAACATCAGCGCTCCGAGAATCCCGAGCACCAGCCCGAGCGAGTAGCCCCCAAACACCTCGAGCGCGGTCACCCAGGTGTTGTCTAGCCAGGCGTAATTCTCCTTCGCCAAGGTCGCGAGAACAGCCGACGGCGCGGGCAGTACGAATGATTCGATCGCGAACACACGCACCGCAATTTCCCAGAGCAGCACGGCTGCCACATGCACGGCGCCGATGTAGAGCCAGCGCAGCCACGGCGGCCGCTCGCCGGCTGATGCGGGGGCGGTGGACTGGCCGGTACCGTCCTGCGAGGGTTTCATGCGCTTTCCTTCCAAGGCTGCTGTGTGCAGACCGGGATCGTAAAGTCGAGCCTGTCAGATGTCAACCAACTAGTTGATATGTGCGCAGTGTATGGCTCTGCTTTCGTTCGCGCGCATCGACAAAGCGGCTTGGGCCGGCCAAGGCGTGGCGCGCGCGGGATCGATCAGGGCCGCAGAGCGTTCAATGCAAAGGCGACCACGTGTTTGCGCCGTGCGGATCGCGCGGTCTTGGCTGACAGTGATCGGCCAAAGATGGCGGAAAGTGTGTGCTGGTTCGAGAAGAAAAAGTACGAAATGCCCGCCACCGAGATATAAAGATTGACCGCGTCGTAGTCACTGCGAAACACGCCCTCATTCACGCCACGCGCGAGTGTTGCCTCCAGCATTGCAATGAACGGCGAGTGCATTTTCGCCAGCGTGTTGGAGGTGAGGATATGGCGACCCTGGTTCCGGTTTTCGTCCGCCAGCAGTGCGATGAACTCAGGATGTTGCGCCAGGTAGTCGAAGGAAAAACCGACCAGCTCTGCCATGGCCTCGCGCGGCGCCAGCGCCTCCAACGACAAGCCCTGTTCCTTGGCGCGAATGGCTGTGTACACAGACTCGAGCGCCACCAGGTAGAGGCCCTGCTTGTTGTCGAAGTAGTGATAGACAAGCTGCTTGTTCACTCCGGCCGCGGTCGCAATCTCGTCGACGCGCGCGCCGGCAAACCCTTTTTCAGAAAACGCGGCGACTGCTGCACTCAAGAGCGCATCTCGCGCGGAAGGTGCATCGTTCGGAACGGCGCGCCGGGCCTTGGGCGTTCGGGGGTTGCTCATGATTGCGTGTCAACCAAACAGTTGGTAGGATGAATTCTAAACATGGCCTTGCCCTTTAATTTTTCTTTGAACGAAAGCCGAACTATGCACGCCTTCATCAAATCTTCGGCAGCCGGTCTGCTGCTCGCTACCGCGCCGCTGGCTATGGCAGCGCCGCTCGCCGTCATGCTCAACTGGACGCCAACAGCAGACCACGCGGCGCTGTATTTTGCGAAGGAGGAGGGCTGGTACAAGCAGGCCGGTATCGATCTCAAGATTGAGACCGGCAGGGGTTCGGCGCTCTCGGCGCAGCGAGTCGGCGCGGGCGGCGTCCCTGTTGGCATTTCTGATCTGCCGACCGCTATGCAGATCAAAGGCAAGGGCGCTGACATCAGGGCCGTGATGGTCATTTATGCGAACTCGCCGCAAGGGTTCTATTGGCTCAAATCGTCGGGCATTAACGGTCCCAAAGACTTCGCCGGCAAGAAGATTGGTAATCCCCCGGGCGACGCGGCACGTCTGATGTGGCCGGCGTTCGCCAGCAAGGTGGGGCTTGAGGCCAAGAGCGTGAATTTCGTCAACCTCAGTCCACAGGCCAAGGTGGCAGCGCTGAAGTCCAAATCGGTGGACGTCATCAGCGACTTCTACAACGAGCACGACCTCAAAGTGCGCGAGTTCGGCGACGACTTGGGCTACGTCTCGTGGCCGTCGGTCGGCGTAAACGTGTACGGCAATGCCTTCATCGTCAACGGTGCTTATCTGCAAGCCAACACAGAGCAGATCAAGACCTTTGTGCAGGTTACCCAGCGGGCTTACGCTGCCTGCGTGCAGAATTTCGAACCGTGCCTGAAGGCGCTGATGGGTGAAGTCAGCGGCCTGGACGCCGATAACCAGCGCAACCAGTGGTCACGTATCAAGCAGCTGATGCGCGACGACACCACCAAGAGCGTGGCGCTCGGGGCGTTCTCCAAAGACCGGGTGCAGTCCGACTATCAACTGGTCGACTCGCTCATCGGCTTTGACAAGGGCTTCGACCCGGCCTTGCTGTTCACCAACGAATACTTGAACACCACTGTGCGCATGAGCGCCGAGTAAGCCTATTGCGATAGGGGGCACGCCGCACGCGGCTGCCCTACCTTCGGCATGGGCTTCCTACAATCGACTCCCATGAAAGCAGCCATTCCCTACACCCGCGCCCAGCAACTCCCCGCCATCCTCGAGCAGCGCATCGCCATCCTGGACGGCGCCATGGGTACGATGATTCAGCGCTTCAAGCTGGGCGAAGGCCAGTACCGGGGAGAGGGCTACAGCGG
>JBBSRE010000371.1:0-3310 GCA_038243365.1 Burkholderiales bacterium
GGTCTTGCAGCCGGGTCGCCCAGTAGGCTCCGGCACATGCAGCTTGAGTGCTGTGTGCGATGTCATCCACGGTCTCCGTGCGCGATTGTGTCGCGCCATGATTTTCGGGCGGGCGGTGCGCCAGAATTCAGCGTACGCCCAACTTGCGCGGTAGCGCAACCGAAAATTTTAATCGTGCCGTTCCGCCCTGACCAGCGGCATCTTGGGCCTGCCGGTAGTGGGGTCAGCGCGAAATCTTGCCTTGCACGCCTTCCGCCAGCCAGTTCATGCCGAGGATTTGCGCGTCGCTGAGCGTTTTTCCACTGTCGATGACGACATGCCCTTCGTTGTCTCGCACTGCTGTGCTGCCTGCATGAAAAGGGTGCAGCCGACCAGCGCCCATGTCCTTTTGCCGAGCCATCACTTCCTGCTGCACGGCAGCGGGCATGCGCGCGCCGAAGTCGCCGACGCGAATCATGCCTTCGCGCACACCGCCCCAGGTGTTGGCGCTCTTCCACGTTCCAGCTTGCAATGCCCGCAGGCGCTGGGTGTAGTAATCGCCCCATTCGTGCGTCACCGCCAGCAGCTGCGCGTCCGGCGCTACTTTGCGCATGTCAGAGTGGTAGGCGATCGCCAATTTACCGCGCTCTTGCGCTGCCACCATGGCGGCATTACTGGCGGTGTGAAAGGCCAACACATCGGCGCCGGCGTCCAGCAGCGCCATGGCGGCTTCGCGCTCGCGCGGCGGATCGAACCAGGTATCTAGCCAAACCAGTTTGACCTGCGCCTTGGAGTTGACCGAACGCATGCCCAGCGTGAACGCGTTGATGCCCTGCAGCACTTCGGGGATAGGAAAGCCGGCGAGATAGCCCGCCACGCCGGTCTTGCTCATGCGGCCGGCGGCGATGCCTGCCAGATAGCGACCTTCGTAATAGCGTGCGTTGGCCACGGCCACGTTGGGCGCGGTCTTGTAGCCGGTGATGGATTCGAACTTGACGTTGGGGAAGTCCTGCGCCACCTTGAGCGTTGGTTCCATATAGCCAAAGCTGGTGGTGAAGATGATCTGCTGGCCGCTGCGCGCCAAATCACGGATCACGCGCTCGGCGTCAACGCCCTCCGGCACGCTGTCGACCTTCGTGGTGGCGAGCGCGCCAGAGCCCATCGCAGCCAATGCGGCCTTGCGGCCTTCGTCGTGCTGGCGTGTCCAGCCCGTATCCTGCACCGGCGTCACGTAGACGAACGCAGCCCGCAGCGGCGACGGCTGAGGCCCAGGCGCAGCCGATTGGGCGAATGCGAGGGTGGTTGCGGTGGCACAGACGAGCGCACCGAGAGATACCGCACGCAGTGCGGTGGTGAGGTTTTTGAACATGGTGTTCCTCTACATGTCCCCGTTGAAAACAAAAAAAGACCGCCGGGGCAGCAGTCTTTTCAGATGGTAGGGCGGAATTCTATGCGGCCCACCCGGCTTTCGCGACCTCGTTCAGTCTCACGTCTCCGTAGAAACCGCGAACCGCTGGAACACGGTCTGCAGCTGCTGCATCCACGCCAGCTTGTCTGCCTCCGGCGCAAAGCTGGCCTCAATGCTGTTGCTGGCCAGCTGCCAGGCATGGTCTGAAGTCATCCCGGTGGCCGCGAAAACCTGCAAGAAGTTGTCGTTGATATAACCGCCAAAGTACGCCGGATCATCCGAATTGACCGTCGCGCAGAGGCCGGCGTCCAGCAACTGGCGCAGGTTGTGCTGCGCCAAATCCGGAAATACGCAGAGCTTGAGGTTGGACAGCGGGCACACGGTGAGCGCAATGCGCTCGGCGGCGAGGCGCTTGACCAGCGCATCGTCCTTGAGGGCCTGCACGCCGTGGTCAATGCGCTCGACATGGAGCACATCGAGTGCGCTCCAGATATACGCCGGCGGGCCTTCTTCGCCGGCGTGCGCCACTCGGTGCAGACTGAGCTCTTTGGCGCGCGCAAACACGCGGGTAAATTTTTCCGGGGGATGGCCGAGTTCACTGGAATCAAGACCCACGCCGATGAATTTGTCTCGCAGCGGCAGCGCCTGATCCAGTGTGGCGAGTGCTTCGTCTTCGCTCAAGTGGCGCAGGAAGCACAGGATCAGCGTGGCGCTTATACCGCTCTCGCAGCGCGCGTCTTCACAAGCGCGGTGCAAGCCATTGATGACGGCTTCCATCGCCACGCCGCGCGCGGTGTGTGTTTGCGGGTCGAAAAACATCTCGGTGTGTACGACGTTGTCGGCCACTGCTCGCGCCAGATACGCACGCGCCATGTCGTAGAAATCCTGCTCGTGCAGCAGCACGCTGGCGCCGGCGTAATAGATGTCGAGAAAACTCTGAAGATCGGTAAACGCGTAAGCACTGCGCAGCGCCTCCACGTCCGGATACGCCAGCTTCACCCCATTGCGCTCGGCCAGCGCGAAGATCAGTTCGGGCTCCAGTGAACCCTCAATGTGCATGTGCAGTTCTGCCTTGGGCATGGCGCAAAGCAGCGCCGGCAACTGTGCGGTCGCA
Source organism: Burkholderiales bacterium (assembly GCA_038243365.1). GTDB lineage: Bacteria > Pseudomonadota > Gammaproteobacteria > Burkholderiales > Burkholderiaceae_C > Simplicispira. The sequence goes on from JBBSRE010000371.1 coordinate 2,502, forward strand.
ATGGATGGGGGGATGAACACGACAGTTTCCTTTTGAATGAAAAAAGGCCGCACTACGGCGGCCCCTGAAGATCGGCTGACCGCCGCTGTTCCCGTTTGTCAATCAAGCGTGAACGGGAAGGCGAAGTCCAAACAGTACAGACGTACGGCAAACAAAGCCGACACAATGCACGTTGGGATTCGGATTACTTCTTGTCGCCGCCAGGCACATTACCTTCCACGCCCTTGACGTAGAAGTTGACACCGCCCAGGAATTTGTCGTCAGCCACGGTGTCTGCGGCAATGACTTCCTTGCCCGTGTTGTCCATCAACGGGCCTTTCCAGATGTGGAAAGTGCCAGCCTTCAGACCTGCCTTGACTTCTTCGACCTTGGCCTTGATCTCAGCTGGCACATCGTCGGCAATGGACACCAAATCGATCGCGCCTTCTTTGACGCCCCACCAGGCCTGACCGGTGCTCCAGGTTCCGTCCAGCGCGTCCTTGACAGCCTTGGTGTAGTACGGCGTCCAGTTGATGATGGCCGAGCCCAGGTGGGCTTTAGGACCGTAAGCAGTCATGTCCGAATCCCAGCCAAAAGCACGCTTACCCTTGTCCTGCGCCGTCTTCAGCACCGCGGGGGAATCGGTGTTCTGGAAAAGAACGTCGGCGCCGCCGTTGATCAGCGAAGTGGCCGCTTCGGTTTCCTTGGGGGGGCTGAACCACTCATTGACCCACACCACCTTGGTCTGAATCTTGGGATTCACGCTTTGCGCGCCCAGCGTGAAGCTGTTGATGTTGCGCAGCACTTCAGGGATCGGCACCGAGCCCACC
>JBBSRE010000372.1:0-3297 GCA_038243365.1 Burkholderiales bacterium
ATTTGAAGCAAATTGTGGCATTGGCGCAAGCTGAGCAAGCGCTACCAGCTATCGAAAACGTAGCAATTGATCGCCTGGTGGCGTATGCCGATGGGGATGCGAGGCGCCTGCTCAACACGCTGGAGACGCTGGCCATGGCGGCCGAGCAGGAGAAAGTCGGCGATATCACCGATGCGTGGTTGATGCGCGTGCTGGGCGAACGCATGCGCCGCTACGACAAGGGCGGTGAGCAGTTCTACGACACCATCAGCGCGCTGCACAAGGCGGTGCGGGGGTCTGACCCCGATGCATCGCTGTACTGGTTGCTGCGCATGCTCGATGGCGGGGCCGATCCCCGTTACATGGCGCGGCGCATGGTGCGCATGGCCAGCGAAGACATTGGCTTGGCCGACCCGCGCGCCCTGCGCTTGGCACTGGACGCTGCCGAGGTGTATGAGCGCCTGGGCAGCCCCGAGGGCGAATTGGCGTTGGCCGAATGTGTGGTGTACCTGGCCATCGCGCCCAAGTCCAACGCGGTCTACAAAGCCTACAACGCGGCGCGCGCATTCATCAAACAGGACGGCACGCGCCCAGTACCCATGCATCTGCGCAACGCGCCGACCAAACTGATGAAGCAGCTCGATTACGGCAAGGGCTACCGCTATGCGCACAGCGAGGAAGGCGGTTTCGCGGCGGGGGAGACCTACTTGCCCCAGGGCATGCAGGCGCCAGGCTGGTACCAGCCGGTGCAGCGCGGCCTGGAGGTGAAGATCGCCGAAAAAATGGCGCATCTGCGCCAGCTTGACCAAGACGCGGGCCAGAAAAGCTAGAGCGCCGCGGGCTGCGAGCCTTGTGAAGTCGGTCCTACGCTCAGACTCCCTGTGCCCTCGCTGACGTTGGTCGCCTGGTGCGCTGGTGCATTTATCGCCGCGAACGGCGCGAAATGTGCTTTTTGCGCACCTGTGTGTGCCCGTCAACATGCCTGTTCAAACGCTTTTCATGCGCCTGTTCAAACCTTCGCTAGAGATAAGCTAGCGCTGGGCTACGCGCCGTCATATCACGATTTCTTATCTTGTCCGCGATGAGCTGATGGGAACAGAATCCGAGGGAAAACCCCTCCAAACCCGCATCTGTGCTCGGTTTTCATCTCGCTACAATTCCGCCCTCAGACCCGTTCCGCCATTCCCCTGACGGGTTTATTGCCAAACGTCAGGGGGCCCGGAACCCGGAATTTTTTGCGGTTTCCATGCGCGGGCCCGTTACAAAAGAAGGACTTCTCTTATGGAAATCTTGCTGCAACAGATCATTAATGGTCTTGTCCTCGGCAGCATGTACGCGTTGATAGCCCTGGGCTATACGATGGTGTACGGCATTATTCAGCTGATTAATTTTGCCCATGGCGAAGTGCTCATGATCGGCGCACTCACCAGTTGGAGCTGCATCGGCTTGATGCAGGACGCCATGCCCTGGGCTCCTGGCTGGCTCATCCTCCTGATGGCCACCATCATTGCCTGCATCGTGGCAGCGGCGCTGAACTTCACGATTGAGAAGGTGGCTTACCGGCCGCTGCGCAACGCCTCGCGTCTGGCTCCGCTCATCACCGCACTGGGTATGTCCATCTTCCTGCAGACGGTGGCCATGATCATCTGGAAGCCCAATTACAAGCCGTATCCCACGCTGCTGCCGAGCGCTCCGATTGACATCGCAGGTGCTGTCATCACACCCACGCAGATTCTCATCCTGGGTGTCACCGCGGTATCGCTCGCGCTGCTTTCCTGGCTCGTGGGTTACACCAGCCTGGGCCGCGCGATGCGCGCCACGGCTGAAAACCCGCGGGTGGCCGCCCTGATGGGCGTCAAGCCTGACATGGTCATTTCCGCCACTTTCATCATCGGCGCGATTCTGGCTGCCATCGCCGGCATCATGTACGCATCGAATTACGGTACAGCGCAGCACACCATGGGCTTCTTGCCCGGCCTGAAGGCTTTCACGGCAGCGGTGTTCGGCGGTATTGGTAACCTTGCCGGCGCAGTGATCGGCGGCATTCTGCTGGGGCTGATCGAAGCCATTGGCTCCGGCTACATCGGCCAACTGACCGGCGGCGTGCTGGGAAGCAACTACGCAGACATCTTCGCGTTCATCGTGCTGATCTTCATCCTGACCCTGCGGCCCTCGGGCTTGATGGGCGAACGTGTGGCCGATCGCGCCTGAGGAACGACCATGACGCAAAAGAAACTTGCCAAATGGATCATCGGCGGCATTGCGCTGCTGGTGCTTCCACTGATCCTGCAATATTTCGGCAACGCCTGGGTGCGTATTGCCGACCTCGCCCTGCTGTATGTGATGCTGGCGCTGGGCCTGAACATCGTCGTGGGCTATGCCGGCCTGCTCGACCTGGGCTACGTGGCCTTCTTTGCCGTCGGCGCCTACCTGTTCGCCCTGCTCGGCTCGCCGCACCTGGCCGAGGCCTTCCCGTGGATTGCCGCGAATTTCCCCGACGGGCTGCACCTGCCGATCTGGGCGACGATCCCGATGGCCGCCATCGTGGCGGCGATTTTCGGCCTGCTGCTCGGCCTGCCGGTGCTCAAGCTGCGCGGCGACTACCTGGCCATCGTGACGCTGGGCTTTGGCGAGATCATCCGGGTGTTCCTGAACAACCTGGACCGGCCGATCAACCTGACCAACGGCCCCAAGGGCATCAACCAGATCGACTCGATGAAGTTCTTCGGCTTCGACCTGGGCAAGTCGCACACCTTTTTCGGCATCGAATTCACCTCGGTGTCGATGTACTACTACCTGTTCCTGGCGCTGGTGATTGTCTCGGTCATCGTTTGCGACCGGCTGCAGAAGTCGCGCATCGGCCGCGCCTGGATGGCCATTCGCGAGGACGAGATCGCCGCCAAGGCCATGGGCATCAACACCCGCAACATGAAGCTGCTGGCCTTCGGCATGGGCGCGACCTTCGGCGGCGTGTCCGGCTCGATGTTCGCGGCCTTCCAGGGCTTTGTCTCGCCCGAATCGTTCAGCCTGATGGAGTCGATCATGATCGTCGCCATGGTGGTGCTGGGCGGCATCGGGCACCTGCCGGGCGTCATCCTGGGCGCGCTGCTGCTGGCCGCGCTGCCCGAGGTCTTGCGCCATGTGGCCGGGCCGCTGCAGGCCATGACCGATGGCCGGCTGGACTCGTCCATCCTGCGCCAGCTCTTGATTGCCCTGGCCATGATCACCGTGATGCTGATGCGTCCGCGCGGCCTGTGGCCGTCGCCCGAGCATGGCAAGTCGCTGAACAAGCGCCCCGGCAAAGACCCCATCCAGTCC
>JBBSRE010000373.1:0-3290 GCA_038243365.1 Burkholderiales bacterium
AAGTTGGCCGAGGAGCGCTTGCGAACGGAGCTGGCCGTTCAGGCCATTGGTGGCGGCAACAGTGCCGCTGCAGCCAAACTCCTGAGTTGGGCCATCGACCGGTATCGCGACAAAAACCAAGGACCCATGCTCGCCCGAGCCGGGGCGATCTTTGCAACCCTGACGTTGGGCCAATACAGCAAGCTGTTTGTCGACTACGAGAAAACACCCCTCAGTCTGTCGGCACTTCGGACGAACACTCAGGTGGTCGAGGTGTCGGGGCTGAGTGAGGGCACGCGCGACCAGCTCTACTTGGCACTGCGCCTTGCAGCCCTTGAGCTCCACCTCGCCAAGTCGAAGGCCTTGCCGTTTGTGGCAGACGACCTCTTCATCAATTTCGACGACGAGCGATCGACAGCGGGGCTTGAAGCACTCCGGGGGCTGTCCTCGCACACGCAGGTGCTGTTCCTAAGCCACCATGATCATCTGCTTCCTCGGGTGCGGCAGGTGTTTGGGGCTCACGTCAACGTGGTTCAGCTTCGGCGATAGCCGTGTATCACATCGGCGTGCTGGGCACGACAAACTCGGGGCGCGACGCTGAAGGGCGGCTGCGTCACCACACCACCTGCGGCATCCTCATGCATTCGAGTCTGGCTGTCACTACCGATGGTCTGCCACTGGGGCTGGCAGCCATCAAGTTCTGGACCCGGGGCCCAAGTTCAAGGGGACCCGTGCACTTAAGCGTTCGGTCAACCCGACGCGTGTGCCGATCGAGCAAAAAGAAAGCATTTGCTGGCTCCAGAATGTGCGGCAAGCCAGTGCGCTGTTCGAGCAGCCCGAGCAGTGTGTGCATATCGGTGACCGCGGCAGCGACATCTACGAACTCTTTTGCGAGGCGCGCGACGCTGGCGCGCATTTCCTCTTTCGCACCTGCGCCGATCGGCTCGCCGGCGACGGCACGCAAACCGTGGCAACGTACATGCGGGGCGCACGCTGTCGCGGCCTGCACCGGCTGGAGGTGCGCGACAGCCGCGGTCACTGCCGACGGGCGGTGCTGGAGTTGAGGTACTGCCGCGTGCACCTGCTGGCGCCGCGGGCCAAGCAAAGCCGCTACCCGCCGATGACCCTCACGGTGCTTCAGGCTGCCGAGCGAGACGCGCCTGCTGATGTTGAGCCCATTGACTGGAAGCTCATTACCGACCTGCCAGTGACCTCGCGCGCCCAGGCCGTTGAGAAGCTCGACTGGTATGCACAGCGCTGGAAGATCGAGACGTTCCACAAGATACTGAAGTCGGGCTGCCGCGCCGAGGCCTCGCGGCTACGCACCGCGCAGCGGCTGACCAACCTGATTGCGATGCTGTGCATCCTGGGCTGGCGCATCTTCTGGCTTACGATGATCAACCGGGCTGCACCCAAGGCCCCTGCAAAGCTGGCCTTCACGCAGACCGAAGTCGATCTGCTCGATCGGCTGCGACCTATCCTTCACAGGACTGCCGGTCGACACCGCCCGGCGCTGTCGTCCCGGCTGATTCAACTCGCTCGCCTTGGCGGCTACCTGGCCCGCGCCTCGGACCCACCGCCGGGCAACACGGTCGTCTGGCGAGGTATGGCCCGGCTCACCGACATCGAGCTGGGCTTCATGCTCAGGGGCCAAACCTGTGGGTAAAAGCAAGGATCGCCGCGCGCTTACCTTGAGTCGTCAGGAGATGGCGCTACACGGGGACGCGTCGCGCAATTGGTCGTACTCATGACAGAAAAATTTTCCGAAATTTTCTGAGGGACGCGCATCGCCCAGCCACGTCAGAGTGGTACCTAACCATACGGTCAGCCAACCTGGCTCCCGCTTCGATTTGATACCGCATGGCTGCAAAGGAGTCTCCTGTGATAAATGACCCGGCCAGGGCGTCTCCGCGAACTGAGGCGAGCGCCTTCCAGGCGACACTGGAGGAATGGCGCCCTGAGTTCTTTTCGCTTAACTGCAGCGCGAGGCATCGCGCCGCAGCGTTGCCACAGTGCGCGCAACATCGACAACCTTCGAGAGAAACCACCGAGCATGGACGCGAATCACCCCGAACCTGCACAAGACCTGACCAAAGTCCTGAACGCCACCATCCTCACGATGGCAGCGTTAGCCGAGCCCGGCGATTCGGGACAGCATCTGTTGCGCACGCAGCACTATGTGCGCATGCTGGCCCGCAAGCTGCAATCGAACCCCATATATGAAGCCCTAGTGACAGAGCGCTACGTCGCCACGCTGTTCTCGGCCGCACCTTTGCACGATATCGGCAACGCAGGCGTGCCGGATCGCATTCTGCTCAAGCCCGGACCTCTGACCGAGGAAGAGTTGGAGGTTGTCAAGACGCATCCGCAGATCGGACGCAACGCCATCGAACAGATACAGCGCACAGCCGGTATCGCAATGGAACTGCTCGACATGGCTAAGGAAATCGCCTACGCGCATCAAGAGCGATGGGATGGCAGCGGCTATCCGCTAGGACTTGTCGGGGAAGCCATTCCATTGGCGGCAAGATTGATGGCCGTTGCGGACACATACGACGGCTTGACCACGCGGCGTGTCTATCGCGAAGGCGTACCGCACGCCGTGGCGGTGAAGCAGATATTCCAGCAGCGTGGCGTGCATTTCGCTCCCGATGTAGTCGATGTCTTCATCAAAATACAGGATGAGTTCATGGCCATCGCGCAACGCCATGCCGACACCGAGATCGATCTGCAAAACAAGATCGATTACATGGCCAAGGCAATAGCCGAGGCTGCCTGAGTCAGGTTACTTGGCGATGTCCGCTCAATACTTACAATCAGATGTTTGGTTCCAGGTTTTGATGGCGTGGGATCTTCCTTTGAAAATTCAGAAGATGCGCACCAGGCAGGGTGCAGCGTTCTTGGACGCTCAGTCTCGTGAACGGGAGGCCTTCGCCGTCGTCCAAGGCAGCAACAAAGACGCCTCACCAATGTCGAAGACGCAACCCGACCACGCCAACTTCCGGACGCAGGACACCAGTGTCTAACCGGCCATGCGTGGTGTGTTTCAGTAGCGTACCGTAGGCATCCCCGATTTTTTCAGCCTGGAGCCCTGGCACAGCCGGTTGGATCGCTACTTTCGACGTCCCATACAAACATCGAGCGCTGCTTTGGGAGTACTCAGTGGCAGAGCGAGAGTACCGTGCCCGTCTGTGCGTCAACGCACAGACGGGCACGCCCAGGGCTTCTAAAAGGCATCGTGAGGGTTGGACGCACTTTGGTAGTTGACCGCTTCCCGTGCCTGCTGTTGTTGGCTGCCTACGTGGTTACGA
>JBBSRE010000374.1:0-3289 GCA_038243365.1 Burkholderiales bacterium
CAGGCGTGAGTTTTAGGGCGGAAGCTGCGCAGGGCAAACGTCCGGTTTAGGCCGCATGTTGGACTTGGGTGCGCCGGCACAGCCAGCAATGGCAAAGAACCAGTGCGCCCCAAGGGCGCACGCCTCACTCCACCGTCACGCTTTTGGCCACGGTGCGCACGGTTTTAGCTGCGGCCCAGCCCCTCTGGCTTTCACGTCGCTGCGCGACATGAGCCTGCGCTGCAAACCCCTCCACTTGGCGCGCCTGCGAAGCTGACGCTTCGCGCCACCAAAGCGCAACCGTCATTCGACGGTCACGCTTTTGGCCAAGTTGCGGGGTTTGTCAACGTCCGTCCCGCGCGCACACGCCGTGTGGTAGGCCAGCAGCTGCAGAGGCACCACATGGAGGATCGGTGACAGCGGACCGTAGTTCTCGGGCATGCGGATCACGTGCACACCTTCGCCGCTCTGGATGCGCGTGTCTGCGTCGGCCAGCACGTAGAGCACGCCGCCGCGGGCGCGAACTTCTTGCATGTTGCTCTTGAGCTTTTCCAGCAGTGCGTCGTTGGGGGCGACGGTCACTACCGGCATGCTGCTGGTGACCAGTGCCAGCGGGCCGTGCTTGAGCTCGCCCGCGGGGTAAGCCTCGGCGTGGATATAGCTGATTTCCTTGAGCTTGAGCGCGCCTTCCATGGCGATGGGGTAGTGCAGACCTCTGCCCAGGAAGAGCGCGTTTTCCATGCGGGCAAAGTCTTCTGCCCAGTTGATGAGCTGGGGTTCCAGCGCCAACACGGCTTGCAGTGCAACGGGCAGGTGGCGCATGGCGGCCAAGTGCGTGGCCTCCTGCTCCGCTGTCAGGCGGCCTTTGGCCTGTGCAAGCGCGAGGGTGAGCAGGAAAAGGCCTGCGAGCTGAGTCGTGAAGGCCTTGGTGCTGGCGACACCGATTTCCACACCAGCACGGGTCACATAGGCCAGCTTGCACTCGCGCACCATGGCGCTGGTAGCGACGTTGCAGATGGTGAGCGTGTGCTCCATGCCCAGGCTTTGCGCGTGGCGCAGCGCGGCCAGCGTGTCCGCCGTTTCGCCGGACTGGGTGATGGTGACGACGAGCGTGCGCGGGTCCGGCACGCTGGTGCGGTAGCGGTATTCGCTGGCCACTTCCACCTGCGTAGGAATGCCGGCGATGTCCTCCAGCCAGTAGCGTGCGGTGCAACCGCTGTAGTAGCTGGTGCCGCAGGCAAGGATGAGCACGCGGTCAATGTCTTTGAACACGCGCCACGCCGCCGCGCTGGGCTCACCGTGCACACCGGGGCCGTCAAACAGCTCGGGGACGATGCCGGCCACGCCTTCAAGCGTGTCGGCAATGGCGCGCGGCTGCTCGAAGATCTCCTTCTGCATGTAGTGGCGGTAAGGGCCGAGTTCGGCCGCGCCGCTGTGTGCATTGACGGTGCGCACCGGGCGTTGCTCCGTGGTCATCGGCTTCCCGTCGCTGCCAGTGATCCAGTAGCGCCCGCGCTGCAGGTCGGCGATGTCGCCTTCTTCGAGATAGATGATCTGGTTGGTGACACCTGCCAACGCCATGGCGTCGCTTGCCAGAAAGTGCGCTTCGCCGCCAGCGCCCACGCCCAACACCAGCGGGGATCCGGCACGCGCGCCGACCACACGGTGAGGCTCGTCCTTGTGCATGACTGCAATGGCGAACGCGCCGTGCAATTGAGCAATCGCGGCCCGCACCGCGGCGAACAGGTCGTCGGTGTAAAGGCTGTCGACCAAGTGGGCGATGACTTCGGTATCCGTCTGGCTGGTGAACACGTAGCCGCGCGCCTGCAACTGTTCACGCAGTGCTTCATGGTTTTCAATGATGCCGTTGTGCACCAGCGCAACTCGGCCCGGTGTTTCGGCTGCATCCGGCCCGTTGCCATGGCTGAAATGGGGATGGGCGTTGTGCATGGCGGGCGCGCCGTGCGTGGCCCAGCGGGTGTGCGCAATGCCAGTGCCAGCAGCAAGGTGCTCGGTGCGCACTTGCTCCAGCAGTTCAGCCACGCGCTCAGTGCTGCGGGCGCGCACCAAGCCACCGCCCTGAGTAGGGTCCAGGCTTCCAGCATGGATGGCCACACCGCATGAGTCGTAGCCGCGGTATTCCAGCCGCTGCAAACCTTGAACCAGAGTGGGAACGATGTCCTGGAGCGCTACCGCGCCGACGATGCCGCACATAAAAAACCTTGTGTTAGGAGCAAGAAGCGGTCATCCTAAGTAAAGGCATAAGAAATGTTATGCATAAATTCATGTTATTTTTTTCCTATACTTTTATTTCTTTGGATTTTTCTAATTTTCTTTCATAACAGATCAATTAATGGAAGATTTAAAAATGGACGCTGTCGATTTACAGCTGCTCGCTCGCCTGCAGCAGGACGCCACGCCAACCAACCAGGCCCTTGCAGCAGAGGTGTCAATTTCGGCGCCTACCTGTCTGCGCCGCGTGCGCCGGCTGTGGGAGGCTGGGCTGATCGAGCGGCAGGTGGCAATCCTGCAGCCGGATGTGTTGGCGCGCGCACTGGGGCACGGCTTGCACGCCATCGCCGAGGTCTTGCTGGATCGTCAGCACAGCGAGGCACAAGACGCGTTCGAGGCGCGCGCCGTGGATGAGCCGTGCGTGCAGCAGTGCTGGCGCATGGCCTCGGGCGCGGACTTCTGCCTGGTGCTGCAGGTGCAGGACATGCCGCACTATCAAGCGTTGGCGGCACGACTATTCACACAGGACGCCAATGTTCGCAATGTGCGCCTGCATTTCGCAACGAAGCGGGCCAAGTTCGACACGGCGCTGCCCCTAGCGCCCGCACAATGAGGCAGTCGCCACGCACGCCTGCTCTCTGGTATCGGCCCCCTCTGACGCCAGGCAAGCCCTTTGGGGAATACAGTGCGCACTTGATTTGGCGCGGCAGTTCTATGGCCCCGCCTCACTGAGGAGCTCGATTCCGCATGGAATTCAAAGACTATTACAAGACTCTCGGGGTGGCTACATCTGCCAGCCAGGACGAGATCAAAAAGGCATTTCGCAAGCTGGCGCGCAAGTACCACCCGGACGTCAGCAAGGAGGCCGACGCCTCTGCGCGCATGGCCCAAGTGAATGAAGCCAACGCAGTGCTCTCCGACCCCGAAAAACGCGCGGCCTATGACGCTGTCAGCGCGCAAGCCGCAGCGCAAGGCACGCGCGGCGGTGGAGATTTCCGCCCTCCTCCGGGCTGGGCCGAGGGATTCGAATTCTCGGGGGGCCCGTCATCCGGCGGCGCTTCTGGCATGGGGGGCAGAG
>JBBSRE010000375.1:0-3274 GCA_038243365.1 Burkholderiales bacterium
ACAGGAGGTTGGCCCGGGGAACCGGCGGGACTGTAAAGGTGAAACACCACCCAAGACCCCCCGTACCGGCGCCCTATGTTTAACCTTGGAGTAACTCGCAATGAAAAAATCCCTGATTGCCTTGGCCGTGCTGGCTGCTTCCGGCGCCGCCATGGCTCAGTCGTCCGTCACCATGTATGGCGTGGTTGATCTGTCGCTGGCCAAAGCTTCCGGTACTTCTGCTCAGATGAGCGGCAACGGTGTCATGAACAACGGTAACAGCCGTTTGGGCGTGCGCGGTGTTGAAGACCTCGGCGGCGGCTTGAAGGCTTCCTTCAACCTCGAGCAGGGCATCAACGCTGAAAACGGTGCCACCGACACCTACAATTTCGCGGGTGTCTCGAGCCCTGCTACCTTCCAGCGCGCTGCATGGTTGGCCCTGTCAGGCGGCTTCGGCAAGTTCACGATGGGCCGTTCGCTGAACCCCAGCTTCTGGGGCGTTGCCAAGTGGGAACTCACCGGTACGGCTAACTACTCGGCTGTGGCCAACCAGTTCGGCTTTGCTGGCGCTGGTTCGCGTAACAGCAGCATGTTCATGTACTCTACCCCTGACTTCGGTGGTTTCAGCGGCACGCTGGGCTACGTTGCCAAGCCTGACAACGGCGGCAATTCCAAGTACGACATGAACGTTGCTTACGCTAACGGCCCTCTGGCTGTGGCTCTGTCGTACAACAAGGTCAACAACGGCAATGAAGGCGTTGCTCTGGGCGCTGCCTATGACTTCGGCGGCTTCAAAGTTGCTGGTTCGATCCAGGACACCGACCGCGTTGTTGGTGCTAGCCCTAAGGGCTTCTCTCTTGGCGCCAGCGTTCCAGTCGGCGCGTTCGCTCTGACGTTCGACATCGCACGTGACACCGAGTTCAAAGACACCGACTACCTGCTCGAAGCCAAGTACGCCCTGTCCAAGCGCACCTTTGCCTACGCTGTGTACTACAAAGACGGCGAAGACAAGCTGGTTACCGGCGCCAAGAACCACCTTGGCATGGGCATCCGCCACAACTTCTGATGAATCGCTGGCGTAAGCCAGCTTCATCGGCAGTCCAAAGCCGCACACCTTCGGGTGTGCGGCTTTTTCCATTTCTGAGGCGCCTTCGTTGCGCTGCGGTGGTGCATGAGCTTGCTTCCAGGGTCTCTGATGCGCGCCGTCTCTAGGGGTGTTCACTACCGTCGAACCGCTCCTAAAGCAGCTATGCTTTACGCGAAGCCGTGCACCCACCCGTGCACAGTTCAATGTCACATCTCAGCCGCTCAGCACCTGCGGACCCTGAATCATTCTTCATCGATTTAATCTGCATGTTCGCTTTTGTTATTCGTCGCTTGCTGCAGGCTGTGGTGGTTTTGGTTGTGGTGGCATTCATCTCGTTTTTGCTGTTCCAGTATGTGGGCGACCCCGTGATTTTTCTCTTGGGGCAGGACGCCAGACCAGAGCAGATCCAGGAGCTGCGCGAGGCCCTAGGGCTGGACAAGCCATTTTTCGTGCAGTTCGGACACTTTCTGGTAAACGCCGTGCAGGGGGAATTTGGCCTGAGCTTGCGTCAGGGTGCCAAGGTGTCCCGTCTCATCGCCGAACGTTTCCCCGCCACCCTTGAGCTGTCCCTCGTGGCGGCGGTGTTGGCTCTGGTGGCTGGCGTGCCCATGGGGGTCTACGCGGCGCTCAAGCGCGGCAGCTTCATCAGCCAGACGTTCATGGCCGTATCGCTTTTAGGGGTCTCACTGCCGACCTTTCTCATCGGCATCCTGCTGATCCTCGTTTTTTCGGTTCAGTTGGGCTGGTTTCCCAGTTTCGGCCGAGGCGAGGTGGTGCAAGTCGGCCCCTGGACCACGGGGTTTCTGACACGAGATGGGTGGATGCACCTGGTATTGCCGGCCATCACCCTGGCCATTTTCCAACTCACGCTCATCATGCGGCTGGTCCGCAGCGAAATGTTGGAGGTCCTGCGCACTGACTACAGCAAGTTTGCCCGTGCGCGCGGTTTGTCGGACCGGGCTATCCACTTCGGCCATGCACTTAAAAACACGCTGGTTCCCGTGATGACTATCACCGGGCTACAGCTCGGCGGTCTGATCGCGTTTGCCATCATCACCGAGACTGTGTTTCAGTGGCCCGGCATGGGGCTGTTGTTTATTCAGGCGGTGACCTTTGCAGATATTCCCGTCATGGCCGCCTATCTTTGTTTGATCGCGTTGATCTTTGTCATCATCAACTTGGTGGTGGATTTGCTCTACTTTGCCGTGGATCCGCGCTTGCGCGTGGACGGCTCGGCAGGCCACTGATGCAGACAGCCATGCGTCTCCAGGCCAATGGACGTGCTTTCGCACAGATCGCCCGGTTTCATCCGGAGCTCACCGCACTGCGTCGGGACCTGCACGCGCACCCTGAGATCGGCTTTGAAGAGCTCTACACCGGCGCCCGAGTGAAGGAGGCTTTGAAGGTGTGCGCTGTCGACGAAATCCACGACGGCATTGGTCGCACCGGCATCGTGGCCGTGATCCGGGGCCGGACCACGGCCAGTCGCGCCATGGTGGGCGTGCGTGCGGACATGGACGCGCTTCCCATGACAGAGCAGAACGACTTCAGCTGGAAGTCATGCAAACAAGGGTTGATGCATGGCTGCGGCCATGACGGCCACACCGCGATGTTGGTGGGCGCCGCCCGCTATCTGGCAGCCACACGTGATTTTGATGGCACTGCCGTGCTGGTTTTTCAGCCCGGCGAAGAAGGGCTCGCGGGCGCACGCGCGATGATCGAAGACGGCTTGTTTGAGCGGTTCCCTGCCCAATCCATCTACGCCATGCACAACTGGCCCGCCATGAAGCCGGGAACGGTGGGGCTGAACGAAGGCGCCATGATGGCAGCGGCAGACCGCATCACCATTCACATCACCGGGCGTGGCGGCCACGGTGCCCATGCCTACCAGACCGTAGATGTGCTGCTGGTGGCAGCCCACCTGATCACTGCAGTGCAAAGTATTGTCTCGCGCAATGTCCGTCCGCTCGACAGCGCCGTTGTCAGCCTGTGCGCCATGCAAGCGGGCGACCTGGGTGCCTTCAGCGTGCTGCCTGGAAGTGCGACGCTGGTGGGCACCGTGCGTACATTCGATCACGCGGTGCAAGCGATGGTCGAGCATCGGCTGCATGAACTGTGCAGCGCGGTGGGCATGGCCTTCGGTGCCACGATCGCACTTGAGTATGAACGCATCTACCCTGCAACGATCAACAGCGAAGCTGAAGCGCA
>JBBSRE010000376.1:0-3273 GCA_038243365.1 Burkholderiales bacterium
CCAGCCGTCGCGGCGACTGAAAGGGTCTGCGCGTTCCGAGGCCTGCTCGCTCAATAAAGTCCGTGCTACAGACGCCGCCACGGCCATGGGCAGGCCGACCGGCTCCTGGTCAAACAGCGCTTCTGCTTCGCGCGGGATCAGCGCGGTGTCGAGTTGCGCCCGTACAAAAGCCTCCGACGCCGCCACGCGGCGCAGGAACTGCACGTTGGTGGCCAAGCCGACGATCTGTGTCTGGGCCAACGCTTCGTCGAGCCGTGCCAGCGCCTGTTCGCGCGTATCGCCATGGACGATGAGCTTGGCAATCATCGAGTCGTAGAACGGGCTGATGGTGTCGCCTTGGCGCACGCCGGAGTCCACGCGCACCGCGCCTCTCTCGAAAGTTACGCACTCGGGCAGCCGGTACACATTCAGCTGCCCGGTGGCTGGCAGGAAGTTGTTGTCCGGGTTCTCGGCACAGATGCGCGCCTCGATGGCGTGGCCGGTCATCTTGAGCTCACCCTGCGTACAGGGCAATGGCTCGCCAAACGCCACACGCAGCTGCCACTCGACCAGGTCCTGCCCGGTAATGGCTTCGGTCACCGGGTGCTCCACCTGCAAGCGCGTGTTCATCTCCATGAAGAAAAACTTCATCTGCTCGGGGTGCTCGTAGCCGCCGGGCTGCTCGACGATGAACTCCACCGTGCCCGCGCCTACGTAATTGACTGCGCGCGCGGCTGCTACCGCGGCTTCGCCCATGCGTGCGCGCAGCTCGGGTGTCATGCCGGGTGCGGGAGCCTCTTCCAGTACTTTCTGGTGGCGCCGCTGCACCGAGCAATCGCGCTCGAACAGGTACACGTAGTTGCCCTGGCTATCGCCAAAAACCTGAATCTCGATATGGCGCGGGCGCTGGACGTATTTTTCAATCAGCACCGCATCCATGCCGAAACTGTTGATGGCTTCCCGCTGACAACTGGCGAGAGCCGCGGCGAAGTCTTCGCTCTTCTCCACCACGCGCATGCCTTTTCCACCGCCGCCCGCACTGGCCTTGATGAGGACGGGGTAGCCAATGGTGTCAGCCTCGCGCTGCAAAAGCTGCGGGTTCTGGTCGGCACCGTGGTAGCCGGGCACCAAGGGCACGCCAGCTTTCTCCATCAGCTGCTTGGATTCCGCCTTGAGGCCCATGGCCTTGATGGCGGAAGCAGGCGGGCCGATGAACACCAGGCCGGCTTTTGCGCAGGCCTGTGCAAACTCTTCGTTCTCGCTCAGGAAGCCGTAGCCGGGGTGGATGGCCTCTGCGCCAGTGACCTTGGCCGCCTCCAGGATGCGCTCCCAGCGCAAGTAGCTGTCTTTGGGCGCGCTGCCGCCGATGTGCACGGCTTCGTCACAAACGGCGACGTGCTTGGCGTTCGCGTCTGCATCGGAGTACACCGCCACCGTCTTGACGCCCATCCGGCGAGCCGTTGCCGCCACGCGGCAGGCAATCTCTCCTCGATTGGCAATCAGTATTTTTTTAAACATTCGGGTTCTCCACGACTGGCTGAGCGCCGCCAAAAAAGGATGAAAGGCGCCGCAACACGGCGCGCAAGAACTTGAACAGCACGATCATCAGCAGCACCGACAGCACCACCATGACCACCAGCGCAAAACCGAAGGCCACCGGGTGCTGGGTAGCAAGCCAAACCACGCCGATCACCAGGCCGTCTTCAAACAACGAAACAAGCCCGTTGGAAAAAGGCTCGGGCGAGGTGTTCACCGCTGCACGCGTCGTCATCTTGGTGGCCATCGACGTGGCAGCAAGTGAGCCACCCAGCAGCCCCGCAATCACGCCCATGCTGGCGTTGTCGGCGCCGAAAACGCCAGCCGCCAGAAGCGCGCCACCGGGCACGCGGATAACGGTGTGCATGGCATCCCAGGCACTGTCGACAAACGGCACTTTGTCGGCAAAGAACTCCACCAGCATCAGGCCGCCGGCCACTGCCAGCACCGCCGGGTTCATCAGCACATGCAGGCCGGCAGGCAAGGCCAGCGCGCCCGTCGCGCCCATCAGGCCGACGATGAAAACCACGGCGTACAACCGGAAACCGCTGGCCCAGCCGAGCGCGGCGGCCAGCGCCAGCAGGCTGGGCATGTCGAGCTTTTCCGTCACCTTGGCCATGCCGCCCGCCACCTCGCGTGCGGTACCGGCGTCGACGTGCAGGCCGACCGTGTGCAGCCATTGAACGATGTGCAGCCAGAGGGCGTCCATGTCAGTCCTTCACGCGCTCGAGGCAGCGAGCCAGGATGGCTTGCGCTTTTCCAGAAAAGATTGCACACCTTCGCGACCTTCGTCACTGGCCCGGATGTCGGCAATGCCTTCTACCGTGGCGGCAACGAGTTGTGCAGTGATGTCCCGCTCTGCCACGTCCAACACCAGGCGCTTGCAGGCACGCACGGCGTTGGGGCTGGCGCTGGTGAGTGCCTTGAGCCATGCATTGACTTGGGTGTCGAGCGCGTCTGCGCCGACTACCGCGTGCACAAATCCGATCCGGTGGGCCTCGGCCGCATCAAAGCGCTCTGCGGTGAGGAAGTAACGGTGCGCAGCCCGCGCACCCATGGCGCGGATCACATACGGGCTGATGGTGGCGGGGATGAGGCCGAGCTTGACTTCGCTCAGGCAGAAGCCTGCCGTGTCCACACTGACGGCCATGTCACACGCAGCCACCAGGCCCATGCCACCGGCGACCACGTCGCCCTGCACGCGGGCTATTGTTGCCTTGGGGCACTCGTAGATCACGCGTAGCATCTCCGCGAGCTTGGCGGCGTCCGCCAGGTTCTCTTCCCGCGTGTAGTCGGCCATGCGCCGCATCCAGTTCAGGTTGGCACCGGCGCAAAACGCTGGGCCTTCGGCGGCCAACACCACCGCGCGCACGCTGGAACGCGCCCCCACGTCAGTGAAGGCTGCGGTGATGTCGGCGATGACTTCGTCGCTGAAGGCGTTGCGCACCTCGGGCTGGTTCAGGGTGATGCGCGCAACCGCGCCTTCCTGGGTGACTTGGAGAGGGCTCATGCAGCGGGTTCCTGCGGTTCGGTTTGAAGGAAATAGACCAGGTCGAGTTCCGGGCATGGCTGGCCCAGGGCCGTCAGCGCCGCCGTGATCTGGCCCCTGTGGTGTGTGCCGTGGTTGAAGACGTGTGCCAGCGTGGCAGCAAACGGCAACGATGCCGCTATGCCGCGCGTGGTGGTGTAGTCCAGCGTGCCAGCGAAACGCTCGGGGGGCCACTGCGCAATGAGTGGCGCCCAGCTCTCTGCGCCTTC
>JBBSRE010000377.1:0-3271 GCA_038243365.1 Burkholderiales bacterium
CCGTGCGGCAAGGCGACACTACGAGACGTGATCATGAACGCTCCTGAAAAATGAGCTACTTGCGCTTACTGGTAAAGCGCCAGAGGCCTATTTGACGTAAATATTTGCTGGCTCATTCCCCCGCTGCATCTGCCTGCTCGTCATCCTGCGGAGGGTGCGCCCAGTGCCACAGCAACAGGGCCGCTTCCTCAACGCCCTGTTTTTTAAGCGCCGAGACCATCCATACCTCGCCGCCGCCGGTTTGCAGTCGCGCAATCGACAGAGCTTTGGTCTGCTCCGCGCGGGTCAGTTTGTCGGCCTTTGTGAGGAGCACCAAAAACTTGAGTCCTGCCTCCACGCGCGGGCGCACCACCTCCAGCAAGGCTTCATCCAGCCCCGTCAGGCCAAGGCGCGGATCGCACAGAAGGACGATGCCGGTCAGGCTTTCGCGTTGCACTAGGTAGTTCACCATGACCTGCTGCCAGCGCATCTTGTCGGAGCGCGAGACCGCTGCGTAGCCATAGCCGGGCAGGTCGGCCAGCACCGTGTCGGGGATGCCTTGGCGGCCCAGCGTGAACAAGTTGATGTGCTGCGTGCGGCCAGGCTTCTTGGAAGCGTAGGCCAGCTGCTTTTGCTGTGTCAGCGTGTTGATGCACGAGGATTTACCTGCGTTCGAGCGACCGACGAAAGCAATTTCGGGCATCTCGATGTCGGGCAACTGGTGCAGCTGCGCGGCGGTGGTGAGAAAGCGCGCGGTGTGCATCCAGCCCATGGCGGTCTTGCCGTCCATCACGGGCGTTGTCACGGGCGCTGTCACTGGGGTTGTGGCAGGCGGGTTCTGTGAAGCGCCAGCAGCTGGCGCGGGAGGGGAAGCAGTCATGGAGGTGCCAGTGGGGTCGGAGGGGCATTGTAGAATTGCCCGGTTTCGCGCCAGTGGCGCACCACCACAAAGCCCCCCGTCATGAAGTTGCTTGCCTCGTTGTTCATGGCTGCCGTATTTGCAGCCCCCGCCCTCAGCGCTTCGGCAGCAGATGCACCGGTTGATGCAGCCGCCAATGCATCGCCTGCTGCGGTGGTGGTTGCGCCGGCGCCAGTGCCTGCTGCCAAAATTGATCTGGCCAAGGGTGAGGCGAGCTACAGCCAGGTGTGCGTGGCCTGCCACGCCGCCGATGGCAACTCGTCGATTCCGGCCAACCCCAAGCTGGCGCAGCAGCACCCGGAATATCTGGTCAAACAGCTGGAAGAGTTCAAATCCGGCCAGCGCGCCAACGCCATCATGCAGGGCTTTGCGTCCATGCTCAGTGAAGCCGACATGAAGAACATTAGCTTCTGGCTTGCATCGCAGACCGCCAAGCCGGGCTTTGCCAAGGACAAGGACTTGGTCGCCATGGGCGAGCGCATCTACCGCGGCGGCATTTCTGACCGCAGCATCCCGGCTTGCGCCAGCTGCCACAGCCCCAATGGCTCCGGTATTCCCTCTCAATATCCGCGCCTCTCAGGCCAGCATGCGGACTACACCGCATCCCAGTTGACCGCGTTTCGCGACGGCATTCGCAAGAACAATGCAGTCATGACCGGCGTGGCCGCCAAGCTCAACGACCGTGAGATCCGCGCCGTCTCCGATTACATCGCGGGTCTGCGATAGCGGCATCGGCCCGGGGGATACTGGCGAGCGCCGGGAACCATCGGGCGCCATCAAACCCTAAGACGGGCGGGTTCATCGACACGGGTGACCCGCCCGATTTTCATCGGCGCTGCATACTCCTCACCCATGTCTGATATCACCCAGGGCGTTCATCTTAAGAGCGCGTCGCAGCCAGTACGCCGGGCAGTAGAGTTGCTGTCATCCATGCGCTTTGCGATTTCGCTGCTCACGGTGATCTGCATCGCATCGGTTATCGGCACCGTGATCAAGCAGCACGAGCCGGCCAACAACTACGTCAACCAGTTTGGTCCGTTCTGGGCAGATGTGTTCCTGCGCCTGCAGCTCAATGCGGTGTACAGCGCCTGGTGGTTTCTGTTGATCCTGGCGTTTCTGGTGACCAGCACCTCGTTGTGCATCGCCCGCAACACGCCCAAGATCATTGTCGACCTCAGGACTTTCAAGGAAAACATCCGCGAACAGACCTTGCGCGCCTTTCCCCACAAGGCGCAGGCTTCGCTTGAGGGCGGCGCAGAAGAGCAGGCGCGGCGCCTGGGCAAACTGCTGGCAACCGGCGGCTGGAAGGTGAAACTGCAACAGCGAGACACCGCTGCGGGCGCTGGAACCGGCTGGATGCTGGCGGCCAAGACCGGTGCAGCGAACAAGCTTGGCTACATCGCCACGCACAGCGCCATCGTGCTGGTGTGCTTGGGCGGCTTGCTCGATGGCGACCTGATCGTGCGCGCGCAGATGTGGATGGGCGACAAAACGCCTTACGTCGGCGGCGGAATGATTGCCGACGTCAGCCAGGAACATTGGCTCAGCGAACGCAACCCGACGTTCCGCGGCAACTTGGTGGTGAGCGAAGGCGCGCAGTCAGGAACCGCCATTCTTAGCCAGTCGGATGGGATCCTGCTTCAATCTCTGCCGTTCACGCTGGAGCTCAAGAAATTCATCGTCGACTATTACTCCACCGGCATGCCCAAGTTGTTTGCCAGTGAAGTGATCATTCACGACAAGGTTACCGGCGAAGCGACTCCGGCGCGCATTGAAGTGAACCACCCGGCCAACTTCAAAGGCATTGAGATCTACCAGTCGAGTTTTGACGATGGCGGTTCGAGTTTGACGCTTCAGGCCGTGCCGCTGCGCGAAGGTGGCAAGCCCTTTGAGGTCAACGGGACCGTCGGCGGCACGTCGCAAATCGTCAGGAGCGGCGGCGGCGATCCGTTGACGCTTGAGTTCACCGGCCTGCGCACAATCAACGTGGAGAATTTCGGGCGTGAAGGCAGCAATGGATCGGGTTCAGGCGCTGATGTGCGCAAAGTCAATCTGCGCAGCACGCTCGATTCGCACTTGGGCGCAGCCAACAACACCGTCAAGGCGAAGGAGTTGCGTAACGTCGGCCCGAGCGTGGGATACAAGCTGCGTGACTCTGCCGGGCAGGCGCGTGAGTACAACAACTACATGCTGCCCGTGGACCTGGGCGAGGGCGGTGCGGCGGTGTTCCTACTGGGTGTGCGCGAGAGCCCGTCCGAGCCGTTTCGCTATTTGCGCGCTCCGGCTGATGACAGCGGCAGCATGGACAGTTTCGTGCGCATGCGTCAAGCCCTTGCCGATCCCGAGCTGCGCAAGCTGGCGGTGGCGCGCTAC
>JBBSRE010000378.1:0-3260 GCA_038243365.1 Burkholderiales bacterium
ATAGCCGCCAAGGCCCATGTCGCGGCGCTTGCCGCCCACAGTGGCACGCAGCACCCATGAGCGGGCGCCCGTGTCGCTGATGTGCAGGTACAGGCCGGCGACGCCACCGACTGCCCACATGCCCGCCGTTTTCAGCCGGCCGACTTCGATCGCTGACAGCTCTTTTGCTTTAAGCACTTGATTTCTCCGCCTAACTCGCGCATCCCATCAATGCGCCCATCAATGATAGGTGAGATTAAGCGGGATAACAAGGGACTTACATCGACGCATGTCCAGTATGCAATGTGTTCTAAATCAACGAATTAGAGACTTTGCGGGACATTACGAAACTGTGCATTCGCGGACTCCGTTTCCGCCAGTAGATACAAAAAGCGCCCCATCGGGCGCTTTTTCGTTTTCGATGCCAGTGCACCCGTCGTTTGTGTATCTTCACTGCGGCTGTGGAGCATTCCCGTTTCATCAATGGACGCACTGGTTGAGCGGCATTCTCGGCGGATAGGGCAATTTGCGTGGGTCGATCGACCAAGCCACGAGGCCGAGCTTCCACACTTGTTCCAAGCCGCAGTTGTGCTGTGTATGAACACCCACATGGCGAGCATTGGCGACACACCGAGTTTGTAGGAGGATCTGCCCACGCGCGGTACGGCGTGCAGTCAAGACGCGAATACGACGGCTCGCAACGCGGCGAAGTGTCGAGGCCGTGGCCGGACGTGAATTCAAGACGATGACGGACAGCAAGCGCGAATTGCCAGTGGCTGAGACAGCTTGCTCAACCGCAGATTCGGGCCAAACGAAATGGCGTTGGGCCATTGAGGCCACAGGCCTTCGATCTGCGGCCAACTGCGCGCGCGACGTTCCTTTGACTTCGGGCGGCGATGGACACCGCGTTGTGCGCATCGACCATAGTCACGACTTTGGCGGCGCTAATCGAACGTCGTCTCTACAGGGTAAAGCCTTCCTCAACCATCACGCGCGCCAGTGCCCGCTCAAAAATCGTTCTGGCTGCGCTGGTGACTTCGTGCAGATGGCGGTGCAGCGCCGCATCGTCTTGATTCCGCGCAGCACATTCCATGCTGTAGAGCTCGAAGCCCGCAAGCAGTGCAACGATCTCAGCCAGGTGCCGCGGGCACTCGCAAGCGACCGCTGACGGCATTTCTGTCAAGGCAACCAGTTCGGCATCGCTGAAATGCCGGTCGTCTGTTTGGGGGCTGCTGGACACCGTAGCCACGACAGGGCGCGAGGCAAGGATCAGGCGCGCCAGTTCCTTGCCGGCAATCGGCTCGCGGCGCACCGTCACACCCTGAGCGCGAAGCGCTTCGGCAACCGCTTCCGGACCGAACGAATAGACCACGATGACATTCGCTGCTGCCAAGGCGCTGCGCAGTGCCTGCACGCGTCCCGTTGTCGACGCGTGCAGGGAAGGCACGTGAATGAGCAGCAAATCGGCAGCGCCAGTCCCGCCGGCTTCGCGCTCGGCATGGTCCAGGTCGTCGAAAACAAGCGCCGGCGCTGGTCGCAGCCTGCCCGTGAGCTTGGATGCTCCAGCGAGCCCCACGACAAGAACCCGTTGAGCTCCCTCCGCTGCCATCGCGTTGCCCGATGTCAGAGAGACAAGCGCGTCGAAATCGAGATGCGCCACCGTGCCGATTGCATGCCCCTCGGAAGTGAGTCGCTTGATGAGCCGCAGGCGCTCGATGTCCTTCATCGAATAGTTCCGCTGGCCCGAGGCCGACTTGGGCGGCGCCACGACGTGGTAGCGGTGCTCCCAGATGCGCAGTGTGGAAGGCGAGAGGCCCGCCAGGCGTGCAGCGGTGCCGCTGCGCATCAGGGCCTTTGCGCCGGGTGCATCAATGGCTGTTCGCATCGTCATGTAGTCATTTGGTGGGTAGTCGGTGGCAGGAGGAGATTGTGACATTCATCAATCTATGACACGTGGTTGAAACGAAAATATTGATTCATTTGTCGTTTTTAACTGCTCAAAAACGTTTCATTTATGGGCGACTGCCCTATAGTTGAGCCCATGCAAGCAAGCCGATGGCTCTTTTTCCCCAGCAACTGCTGCGCTGTGCGGTTTCCTCGTCAGGTTGGCCTTGGTGGAGCAGAAGCGCACAGCAAGGTGCCCACGGCGCTCTGCTGCAAGTGGTGGGCAACTGATCGTTCGGGCGCATCGCCTCAATGCGCACCAAGAACCGCATGTCGAATCGGTTCGACGAATCCGATACGGGGTGCGCAACTGTCATCGCGATGCACCGACCCGAATCCCATCGGTCATGCATTCGGTCTGCCAGTTGCGTTGTGCTCCGTTCACTGAGTGTCTCGGCGACTGGCTCCACCAAACCATGGTGTGGCCAGCCGCCTCGCCGGTGCAAGACCAAAAGTCTTCCACCTCATCTTGTTCAGCATCTGCTGAGCTTGTTTACTACCTAGCAGAAAGCAAACCATGCACGACATCATCGATACCGCTGTTGCGGCCGGAAATTTCAAGACCCTCGCCACTGCGCTGACCGCCGCAGACCTCGTCAGCACGCTCAAAGGTGCCGGCCCGTTTACCGTTTTTGCGCCGACCGACGAGGCCTTTGCCAAGCTGCCGTCCGGCACGGTGGACAGCTTGCTGAAAGACATCCCGAAGCTGAAAGCGATCCTCACCTACCACGTGGTATCTGGCAAAGTGATGGCCGCCGATGTGATGAAGATGGACAGCCAGTCGGCCAAAACCGTCAATGGCTCCTCACTGGCAATCGGCATCAAAGACGGCGTCAAGCTCAACGATGCCTCGAAAGTCGTCAAGACCGACATCGAGTGCACCAACGGCGTCATCCACGTGATCGACTCGGTGCTGCTGCCCGCGTAAACGGAACCGTTCACCTGATCGGCAGGCGAATCGTTTGTCAGGGTCGAAACAAAAAAACGGGCCATCTGGCCCGTTTTCTTGTCTGCTGATCAGGTGCTGGTGCATCGCTCCGATCCGTTCAACGGCTGGGCCTATTCATCTGGCATGTCGTTGGCAACGAACTGGTCTTTGCGTCCCACACCGCTTCAGACCTGAAGCCGTAGCCGGTGTTTTCAGCGTCGTACTTAACGCCTTTCGAGCCTTGCTTGTCCCAGATGCCCAGATACAGTGGCGCCTGCAGTTGGTGATCAGCACCCCGCATTTCCACCTCGCCCATCGGGCTTTGATACTTCATGCCTTCCAATGCGAAGGCGACTCTCTTCGGATCCGTTGATTTGGCTTCTCGCATCGCGGCCAAGAGCATGTGCAT
>JBBSRE010000379.1:0-3245 GCA_038243365.1 Burkholderiales bacterium
CGTTGGCGTTGGCCGCCTGTTCAAAGCCTGAACCGGCTCCTGAACCCGTGCGCGCGGTCAAGTTATTGACGGTGGGTGTGGCCCCGATGACCGCGCAGACAGAATACGCCGGCGAGGTGCGGGCGCGGACCGAATCGCGCCTGGGCTTTCGGGTGCCCGGCAAGATCCTGCGCCGGCCAGCCGAGCTTGGGCAACGGGTGCGTGCTGGCGAATTGCTCGCGCAGCTGGATGCGCGCGATTTCGAGCTGGCGGCGGCGGCCAGTCAGGCTCAGGTGCGAGCGGCGCAAACGCAGCGCGATCTGGCAGCTGCCGACATGGAGCGATTCGCCAAACTGAAGGCGCAGAACTTCATCAGCGGCGCCGAGCTGGAGCGGCGCGAGGCATCGTTCAAAGGCGCCGAGGCGTCACTGCAGCAAGCGCGCGCACAGGCGTCGTCGCAAGGCAACCAGTCGGCTTACACGCGGTTGGTGGCCGACGCGGATGGGGTCGTGACCGGCGTCGACGCCGAGCCTGGACAGGTGGTGGCCGCGGGTGCCAGTGTGGTGCGTGTCGCGCGCGATGGCGCCCGCGACGTCGTGTTTGCCGTGCCCGAGGACAAGGTGGCACGCCTGGCTGTCGGACAAACGCTGGCAGTGCAATCGTGGTCGGGCGGCGTGCCGCTGCAAGCAACGATCAGGGAAGTCGCCGCCAGCGCTGACCCTGCGACCCGTACTTACGCCGTAAAGGCGGCGATCGAGGGCGGCGATGCGCCGCCGCTGGGCGCCACGGTCACCGTGGTTCCCGCTGCGCTGTCTGTTCAGGGAACGCCTGCCATCCTGCTGCCCACCACGGCGCTGATGAAGGGTGCCGATGGCACGTCGGTGTGGGTGTTTGATGCCGATACCAGCACGGTGCGCGCGCAGCCCGTCACCGTCGCCACTGCCGATGGCAACAACGCTGTCATTTCCACCGGACTAGCCCCAGGCATGCGTGTGGTGTCCGCAGGCGTACACGTGCTCTCTCCGGATCAAAAAGTCACGATTTACGAGCCAAAATACGCTGCAGAACAAGCCCAGACTGCGCCAACAGCTACTGAAACAGGAGCAACCAGGCAAGCTGAGACCGATCGCGCAACGCCCGCACCTGCGGAAGCGATCAAAGCGCCAAGTGCCGGAGCGCGCCCATGAGCGCCGGCATGCCGCCCGAGCCCCCCGAGAAGCGCTTCAACGTCTCCCGCTGGGCACTGGAGCACCCCGCGCTTACGCGCTACCTGATGGTGGTGTTGTTGTTGATGGGCGTCTTCGCGTACTTCCAGCTGGGCCAGGATGAAGACCCGCCGTTTACCTTTCGTGCCATGGTGGTGCGCACCTACTGGCCGGGCGCCACCGCGCAGCAGGTGGCCGAGCAGGTGACCGACAAGATAGAACGCACCCTGCAAGAGGTGCCCTACGCCGACAAGATTCGCAGTTACTCCAAACCCGGCGAATCACAGATCATTTTTCAGATCAAGGATTCTTCCAAGGCCAGCGAAGTGGCCGGCGTCTGGTACGCGGTACGCAAGAAAGTGGGCGACATGCGCGGCGCGCTGCCGCAAGGCGTGCAGGGGCCATTCTTCAACGATGATTTCGGCGATGTGTATGGCGTGATCTATGCGCTCGAAGCGCCAGGTTTCAGCATGGCCGAATCCAAGGCCTTTGCCGACGATGTGCGCCAGCAGCTGCTGCGTATCAGGGACGTGGCCAAGGTGGAGCTCTTTGGCGTGCAGGACGAAAAGCTGTACATCGAAGTCTCGCAAAAGCGGCTTGCCCAGTTGGGACTGGACATGAATCAGGTGCTGGCGCAGTTGGGTCAGCAAAACGCGGTGGAAAGTGCCGGCGTATTGCAGACGCCGACCGACCAGTTGCAGGTCCGGGTGGAAGGGCAATTCAACGCCATTGAGGATCTGCGCGCCATGCCGATTCGCGCGGCGTCGGGCCGTCAGCTTCGGCTCTCGGACATCGCTGACGTGCGCCGCGGTTACGTGGACCCGGCATCCGTCAAGGTACGCCACGAAGGCCAGCAGGTCATCGCCATCGGCATTTCCATGGCCAAGGGCGGCGACATCATTGCGCTGGGCAAGGCTTTGCACGCCACCGCAGACCGTATCAACCAGCAACTGCCCGCGGGCGTGCAATTGGCGAACGTGCAAGACCAGCCCAAGTCCGTCGCCGATTCGGTGAACGAGTTCGTCAAGGTGCTGATCGAGGCGGTGGTGATCGTGCTGGCGGTGAGCTTTATCAGCCTGGGGTTGCACAAGCGCAGCGGCAAACAGCGCTGGTGGCGCCGCTGGTACCTGGACCCGCGCCCTGGCTTGGTGGTCGGCATCACGATTCCGTTGGTGTTGTCAGTCACGTTTCTGGGCATGCACTACTGGGACATTGGCCTGCACAAGATATCGCTGGGCTCGTTGATTATCGCGCTCGGGCTGCTGGTAGACGACGCCATCATTGCGGTCGAGATGATGGTGCGAAAGATGGAAGAGGGCTACGACAAGGTGCGCGCCGCCACTTTTGCGTATGAGATCACGGCGATACCGATGCTGACCGGCACACTCATCACTGCTGCGGGCTTCTTGCCTATCGGCTTGGCCAAATCGCTCACCGGCGAATACACCTTTGCCATTTTTGCGGTCACCGTGATTGCGCTTGTGCTGTCGTGGCTGGTGTCGGTGTATTTCGTGCCTTACTTGGGGACGCTGATCCTCAAGACGCCTGAGCACGTAACGCCTATCGGTGAGCGAGGCGCGTCAGGCGAGAGCGCGGCGCACGGAGAGCACGAGGTTTTCGACAGCGCGTTCTACCGCGTGTTTCGGCGCACCGTGACATGGTGCGTGGCGCACCGCTGGATCACGATCCTGGCGACACTGCTCGTCTTTGCGCTTGGCATTGTCGGCATGGGACGCGTACAGCAGCAGTTTTTCCCGGACTCCAGTCGGCCCGAAATCATTGTCGACGTGTGGTACCCCGAAGGCACGTCGCTCGCCGGCAATGAGGCGGTGACCAAGCGGGTGGAGGCGCGACTGCGCAGCGAGCCAGGGGTTGCCAGTGTGACCACCTGGGTCGGCTCGGGCGTGCCGCGTTTCTACCTGCCACTCGACCAGGTGTTTCCGCAGACCAATGTGTCGCAGTTCATCGTGGTTGCCAGCGACCTGAAGGTGCGCGAGACCTTGCGCGTGGCCTTCCCCGCGCTGCTCGCTACGGAATTTCCTGAGGTGCGGGGCCGCGTCA
>JBBSRE010000380.1:0-3239 GCA_038243365.1 Burkholderiales bacterium
ACGCCGGTTGATGTCAAGGGATTGACGGAAATCGTCGGCGCCAAAGGCGCGCTCGCGCTGATTAATGGCGGTTTCGATTCTCGCGAGAAAATCTTCGCCGCGACCGACAAAGAGCTCGATGACCTGGACGGCATCGCCGAAAAGTCCATCGAGAAACTGCGCGCGGCATTCACCGCGCCCGCGAGTGAAACCGCCAGCGAATAAGCGGAGTTGCGTAGCTACGTTTGGTTTTCTCCATGCCCATCAACGCCCTCGAATTGTGGAACGCTTCGACCCTCGACCCCGCTGACCTCGGCGGCATTAAGGACGAAGAAGGCGAACTCATCATCGGCCTTGATGACACAGAGGAACAGCAGTTCGCGGCGGCGGTGGCGTGGGTGGCGACCGAAATCTTGCCGATTGCCAGCGCCGAAGACGCCTGCAGAGCCTCCCACGATGAGCTGCGGCAAATGCTGACTGGCGAAGAGCGCGAGCGTCGTCAGCCAGTGCGGCGATGTTGCCGAGCCGTTGATGGATAAAAAGAGTGCAGAGTCTGGAAACATGACGACGGCCTTGGCCCGGGGTGGGCGGCCGCGTCAGTATGAAAACGAAGTCTTAGATCAGCATTAGGAAGACGTTGAAAGCGCGCAAGCCTTTGCAGCGCACCGCTAAATTCGTGGCGTCTAGCAGTTCCGGCTCACAATCAGCATTGAAAAATGTCAGTCAAAGCAACTGACGGCGCCGTTCGTGGGAAACCACTTGCTTGGCTGTGATCAAGAATAGGTTTTGCGAGCGATCTCGCCACAATGTTTGCTGTGGAGGGACGCGTCATATTCACCACGGGTGCGCAAGCACAGGCAGCGAGTCGCGGAGACTCGCCCAGTCATGGTCTGCACTGGAAGGTCTATTTTTGGCGCGGCACGCGTCCCATCAGATAGAACTCAGGGTTAGGCGTCATCCCGGCAAAGCTCGCCATGCGGTTGGAGAGGCCAAAAAACGCTGTGATGGCTGCGATGTCCCAGGCGTCCTCATCGTCGAATCCATGCGCCTTGAGCGCATCGAAATCGGCGTCCTCGATTTCGGCAGAACGCAGGCAGACCTTCATCGCGAAGTCCAGCATCGCGCGCTGACGCAGCGAAATGTCGGCCTTGCGGTGGTTGATGGCGACCTGGTCGGCCACCAGGGGTTTCTTCTCGTAGATACGCAAAATCGCGCCGTGCGCCACCACGCAGTACAGACACTGGTTGGCCGCACTGGTAGCAGTGACGATCATCTCGCGGTCGCCCTTGGTAAGACTGCTGGTGCGGCCAGCGCTCTCGGGGTCCATCAGCGCGTCGTGGTAGGCGAAGAAGGCCCGCCATTCAGCCGGGCGGCGCGCAAAGGCCAAAAACACGTTGGGAATGAAGCCGGACTTTTCCTGCACCTCCAGCACCTTGGCCTTGATGTCATCGGGAAGGGTGCCCAGGTCGGGAAACGCGTAGCGGGGGTTCATGGCGGGGCTCCAGTGGATCAAGTAATGTGCGAGGGATCTGAACATGGTAGCGAGCCCGTGCCAGCCAGAGTGCATTGACACCTTTCAGCCATCAAGCCATCCCGCCCCGACGGCAACCCAGCTGTTCGTGTGTCAGCCGGTCACCAGGCGGTGCACCAAATCAGCCGCAGTAGAAGCGCCGTATTTGCGCATCAGCCGGGCGCGGTAGATCTCCACTGTGCGGTGGCTGATCTCCAGCGCCTTGCCGATCTCCTTGGAAGTCATGCCCTCCAACAAGCGCGCAGCGACTTCCCGCTCGCGCCCTGTCAGGTTGGATTGCACCGCTCGGCGCTCGCTCAGGTCTTCCAGCGTCCAGATGCCGGCGGCGTGCGGATCGGCACGGTCCAACGCGCGGCCGGACACATGGCACCAGAACATTTCGCCATTGGCGCGTTTCATGATGCGGTTGTCGGAGTAGTAGCCCTTCTGGTTCAAGATGGGCTGCATGTGGGCACCCAGGCGCTCGTACTCCTCGGGGCTGGGGTAGAGCACCATGAAAGAGCGACCGACCAGTGCTTCGCGGGATGCACCAAACATGGCGCACAGATGGTCGTTGCAATCGATCATGTCGCGGTTGCGCGACACGACCATGCCCACCGGGGCCATTTCAAATGCAAGGCGGTAATCAATGCTCATGGCGTAAGTATTTACGGAAAACTACCTAGATAAATACGTAGTATCGTAAGGTATTCCCATTTCCAGGAGACAGGTGTGAACAAGGTATTTGGTTCTGCCAAGGAAGCCCTTGCCGGCGTAGTCGCCGACGGGCAACTGATGGCCGTTGGCGGCTTCGGGTTGTGCGGCATTCCCGAGGCGCTCATTGAGGCCCTCAAAGAGAGTGGTGTGAAAGACCTCACCGTGATCTCCAACAACGCCGGCGTCGACGGTTTTGGCCTTGGCAAGCTGCTGGAAACCCGGCAGATCAAGAAAATGATCTCCAGCTACGTGGGTGAAAACAAGGAATTCGAGCGCCAGTTTCTGGCCAAGGAACTGGACCTGGAGTTCACCCCTCAAGGCACGCTGGCCGAGAAGCTGCGCGCTGGCGGCGCCGGCATTCCCGCCTTTTTCACCAAGACCGGCGTTGGCACCTTGGTCGCTGAAGGCAAGGAGCTGCGTGATTTCGACGGCGAAACCTATGTGATGGAGCGCGCGCTGGTGCCCGATGTCTCGCTGGTCAAAGCGCACCGTGCTGACAAGTCCGGCAACCTGCAATTTCGCCTGACGGCGCGCAACTTCAACCCGGCCGTGGCCATGGCGGGCAAGGTCTGTATCGTCGAAGTGGAAGAAGTCGTTGAGACCGGCTCCATGGTGCCCGACGAAGTGCATTTGCCCGGCATCTACGTGCACCGCATCGTGCACAACCCGAACCCCGAGAAGCGCATCGAGAAGCGCACCGTGACGGCTGCTCCCGTGGACGCTGCTGCTGCCCGCGCGGAAGCCAAAACCGTCATCGCCCATGCGGCAGCCACCAGCGAAGTGCCATCGCCCACCACGATCAAGGCCCAAAGCGGCCAGCAAGGAGCCTGACATGCCCTGGACCCAAGACCAGATGGCGGCGCGTGCCGCACAAGAACTCGAAGACGGCTTCTACGTGAACCTGGGCATCGGAATTCCCACGCTGGTGGCCAACTTCACCGGCGACAAGGAAGTCTGGCTGCAGTCGGAAAACGGCATGCTCGGCATTGGCCCGTTTCCGACCGAAGATCAGGTGGACGCCGACTTGATCAAT
>JBBSRE010000381.1:0-3226 GCA_038243365.1 Burkholderiales bacterium
CCCAAAATGGCGCCGAGCCAGTCCGCCGGTCCCAGCATCGCAGCATTCAGCACGATCTGACGCGGCAGCGCGTGCATGAGACGCCTGGCCAGCACGTCGTCAAACCGCACCGCCCCGCAAACCATAGAGACCGGGTCATCGCCCTCGCCGTGCTGCATCAACTCGAAACGCCCCCCCAAATGGGTGCGCGGCAGTTCGAAGAATGCGTCGGCCCGCGCTATGCGGGTAGTGAGCAGGGTGTGCCCCTCGCCGCGCGGCACCAGCGCCAAATCTCCCGCACGGAGCAAGGCAGGCTCTTCGCCGAGCACTGCCAACCAGCACTCTCCGGCCGTGACGGCATGGAACATCAAACAGTCGTCCATGGGTGGCAACGCCACGCCGAGTGGGCGATGCACTTCGGAATAGCAGTACATCACGCCAGTCATGCGCAGCAGGTGCAGGGCTCTGCCCAACGGGTCGGCCGCTGCTGAGGCAGCGTTTACGTGAGGTGTCATATCAGGATGCTATGCCAATCTGGACGAATAATCAAAAAACAAGACCTAATCATCATTTATGTGCCGGTCGATGGACGAGAAACTGGCCGCTTCACCCTTTCAACTGGAGTTTTCATATGCCAAGCATTGCTGTCATGGGCGCCACCGGCCACACCGGCGGCGTGATCGCCCGCCGCCTTCTCGCGCGCGGCCACAGCGTGCGCGCCATGGGCCGTTCAGGTGAGCGGCTCAAGCCGCTCAGGCAGCTCGGCGCGCAGGTGCAGTTGGGGAACTGCGCCGATACAGACTATCTGACCACGGCCTTCCAAGGAGCCGACGCCGCCTACGTCATGATGCCGTTCGACCCCGCAGCTGCGGGCTTCACGGAGCTTCAACGCACGCAAGGCCAGGCCATCGTTTCGGCACTGCGGGCGGCGCAAGTGCCGCACGTGGTGGCGCTGAGCAGCTTGGGCGCAGACCAGCCCGCAGGCACAGGCGTCATCAACAGCCTGCACGAACAAGAGCAGCGCCTGCGCACCCTGCAGCACAGCCACGTGCTGATGCTGCGTCCAGGCGCTTTCTTCGAGGGCCTGTTCAACCTGCTGCCAGGGGTGAAGTACGGCGGCTGTCTGGCCGACGCCCTTCTGCCCGAGTTACCCATCCCCATGATTGCCACCGGCGATATAGCCGACGTGGCCGCAACCGCGCTCGACCAGCGCCAATTTACCGGCCACAGCGTGCGTGAACTGCTGGGTCCGAAAGATGTCACCCACCAGGAGCTCGCAGCTTTCGTGGGCCAGCTCATCGACCAGCCAGCGCTGGAGTACCGAAGACTCTCCTATGAGGAAGCGGCGCAGGGCATGGCAGCGGCTGGCATGGCGCCCGACTTGGCCCATTTGCTCACAGAGTTCGCGCGCGGACTCAACGACGGGCGCATCCGCTCCCTCGCAGGCCGTAATGCGCAGAACACCACCTCCACGCCCCTACAGGCTATCGGCCCGGCACTCAAGGCGGCGTATGACGCGCTTGCGTAATGCACGCACATGGTCAAAAGGACGTGGCCGTTGCGACACTGCGATGGGGCAAGGACCACCCTTGCACTAAATGTTCACGCACATGACCTGGGCTGATCGAAGCCCTTGGACCAGCCATTGTTGCGATGGAACCTGTGCAACCGATAGGGGCCCTGCTCGCCGCGGATCGTCTCGTTCAATGGCCCAAGTACTCGCTTGGCGCAAGCGGTTAGGCCTTGACGCCATAGCCCGCTATTGGGAAAACACGGCGCACTGAGAGAGTGAAGAAGCCAAAATTCCTACTCGCGCATTCCACGCGCAGTGGTGAATTCCCAATCAGACAGTTCGCAGCAGCTAGCATGGCGCCCGTCTGAAGAAGGAGCTTTGATGCACGCGACGATTCATGAATGGGTACAGCGCTACGAGCTTGACGAGGTACGCGCGCAGCGCCTATGGCAACTGTCGGGTGTCAACCAGCCGCCAGCGCGGTTCGGGACAACGCTGGAGCGCGTGCTGGCCTTGTTGGCGGCTTTGTTGCTGGGAGTCGGTTTGGTCTTCTGGGTGGCGGCCAACTGGGAGGTGCAAACGCGGGCCTTCAAGCTCGGGCTGCTGGAAGGTGCCACGCTGCTCAGCGTGCTGGCGGCGCTGCCCTGGCCGCGCCTGCGCACGGCCGCTTTGCTGCTGGCAACGCTGACGCTGGGGGGATTGCTGGCCTTTGTGGGGCAAACCTACCAAACCGGCGCCGATGCCTGGCAACTTTTTGCCGCCTGGGCCGCACTGGCGCTGGTATGGACCTTGGTGGCGCGCAGTGATGGGCTGTGGGCTGCGTGGCTGCTGATCGCGGGGTTGGGCATTGCGTTGTGGTCCGGCCAAACCTTGCTCAATCCTCTGGCGAGTCTGATGAACTGGCGCAGCACCCGCAGTTGGCTTACACCGCTGCTCTGGGTGGCCGTGTTTGCGCTGCCGCTGGCATTGCCATTACTCGGCGTGCCAGCGCGCTCGCGCATCGCGTCTCGCGTGGCCGCAGCGATGGCGCTGTCGGCCTGGGTGGCGCTTGGCATGTGGGGCTTGTTCATGCGGGAGCAATCGGGAATGTTCCTGCTGCCTCTGCTGTTGACGGCAGCTGCATTGGGCGTGACGCTGGCGCGCAGGCCGCGCGACTTCGTGGTGCTGGCGATGGCGGCGCTGGCGCTCAATGTCCTGGTGATTGCTGGCAGTGCGCGCGTGCTGTTTACCAACCTGCGCGGCGATGGCGTCGGTTCATTTTTGTTGATCACCTTGCTCGCCGCAGCGTGTGTGGGGCTGAGCGGCTCCTGGTTGTACCGGCTGCAAGCCAATGAGGAGACGCCATGACGCCATCTTCCACCAACTCCCGCGCAGCGCTGGTGGCAGCCGCCCAGGCCGAATCACTGCTACCGCCAGAGGCGGAGAACCTGGCGCCAAAGCACAGTGGCCCGTCGTGGGTACTGATGGTCATGAGCTTTGTGGGCGCACAACTGGTGGTGCTGCCGTTTCTGGGCCTTTTGTGGCTGCTGTCGTCCAGCTTTTTCTTCCAGTCGCCGGGCGCGTGGATTGCCGCGGCGCTGCTTCTGGTGGGCGCGAGCCTGGTGCTGCGCGTGAAGAGCGGCATGTTCGTCACGCAGATGGCCTTTAGCGGCTTGCTGGCAGGGCTGGCTCTGCTGGTGGTGGCGCTGGGTTTCGAGTTGAACAACCTGACGGTGCTGGTATTGCTGGCCGTGC
>JBBSRE010000382.1:0-3217 GCA_038243365.1 Burkholderiales bacterium
AACTGCTCGAGCAGCACCGCCGCTGCACGAAAGCGGATCTCGATCAGAGAGCTGTCTATCTCCTGTAACCGCAGCAGTGTCTGACCGTCTTGTTCGTAGACTGTGGTGAGCGCAGCTTGATTCAGTTGATTGGAGGCAAAAAACAAGGCGCCCAAAACCGCAACTCCTGCGATCGCAAGCCCAGCCAAGACGAGCAGGCGTCCCTTGATAGACAGTCGAAGTGACAATTCGCGCTTCCTGTGATGTGAGCGACCGCCTTATTGAGTTGGAAGACCTTTGGCCGACCACTCTGGCAAACCGCCACGAAGCCAATTGATCTTGGTATACCCCGCCTTTTGAGCCACGACGGAAGCCTTGTAGCTTTTCCAGCACTCTCCCGCATTGCAGAAGAAAACCAAAGGCGCAGCTTTGTCGGATGGCAGCTTGGTCAAATCGAAATCGTCCATGCTGGGGTCAAATCCGACTTCTTTTGCGCTCTTTTCTTTATAAGGAATGCTCTTTGCTCCCTTGATGGTCTTTTCGGCGTATTCAGCCGCTACCCGTGTGTCAACCAACAGGACGCCGCCATCCTGAAGCTTTTTAGCTTCATCAGCGCTCACCAGTTTGACACCGGCCAAAGTCGCTGGCGTTTCCGTGGCGCACGCAGGGAACGCGGCACCCGCCCCCAACATCAACACAGCGCAATATTTCAGACATTCACGTTTCAGCATGATGACAACTCCTTCGCTTCGATTGAGAAGAAACCCAAGTACCGCCAGAGCACGGTCCATTGCGGCCCGGTTCGATCTTAAGGTTCCTTCGTGTTTTTCGCGCAGCTAACGCGGCAAAGCGTAGAAAGTGTGTCAGATTGTTGCAACAGCTGACGTAGCGCGACGCACGTGTTATTCGCACCGCTCAAAGTGAAACACTGCCGTCCCCGCACGCGCATTGGGCAGCCATCGCACCACTTCGCCAACTTGCAGCCCAAAGGCATCGAGAATGCGAAGCTGGTTCTTGCGCGCCAGCACCTCGAAATCCTTGAACGTGCCGACACGGATGTTCGGCGTGTCATACCACTGGTAGGGCAAGCGCTTGGTCACAGGCATGCGGCCGCGCAGCACCGCCACACGATTGGGCCAGTGGGCAAAGTTGGGGAAAGCGACGATGCCGGCACGGCCGACGCGCGCGGTCTCGCGCAGCATGACTTCGGCGTTGCGAAGGTGCGGCAGGGTGTCGATCTGCAGCACCACGTCGAACGAGTTGTCTTCAAAGATGGCCAAGCCTTCGTCCAGGTTGAGCTGGATGGTGTTGACGCCCCGGCGCACGCAGGCCAGCACGTTGGCGTCGTCGATCTCCACACCGTAACCAGTACACCGCTTACTGCGCTGAAGATAGTCAAGCAGGGTGCCGTCACCGCAGCCGAGGTCCAGCACCCGCGAACCTTCGGGCACCAGCGCGGCAAGTGCTTGCATAGTCGCTTTTTCTGTCATGCCAGCTCCTTGGCAACGCGGTCGAAATAAGCGCCCACCACGCCGAGGTAGCGTGGGTCATCGAGCAAGAACGCATCGTGACCGTGTGGGGCGTCGATTTCGGCGTAGCTCACGTCGCGTCGATTCTCCAGCAACGCCTTGACGATCTCGCGTGACCGGGCTGGTGCAAAACGCCAGTCGGTCGTGAAGCTGACCAACAGGAATTTTGCGCTGGCGCGCGCCAAGGCCTGCGTAAGGTTGCCTCCAAAAGCGCTCGCCGGATCAAAATAATCCAGCGCCCGCGTGATCAGCAAGTAGGTATTGGCGTCGAAATATTCGCTGAACTTGTCGCCCTGGTAGCGCAGGTAGCTCTCGATCTGGAATTCAACGTCTTGCGTGCTGTAGTGGTAAGCGCGGGGCGCGGCATCAGACCTTGACGCGTGCGCCTCGAGTGCGCTGGAAGCAGCTTGGCTTTGAGCTTCGCCGCCCGTCTGCGCATCCATGCGCTGAGCCGCTGAGGCCGCCGCAGCAGGCCTCAGTGCCCGACCAAACTTGGTGTTCATCACGTCGTCGCTGAGGTAGGTGATGTGGCCGATCATGCGAGCGATGCGCAGCCCGCGCTTCGGAATCACGCCATGGCGGTAAAAGTGTCCACCGTGAAAATCCGGGTCGGTCACGATGGCGCGACGCGCCACTTCGTTGAACGCAATGTTCTCGGCCGTGAGGTTGGGAGCGCTCGCCACCACCACGGCGTGCCGCACCCGCTCCGGGTACTGCAGCGCCCAGGAGAGCGCCTGCATGCCACCCAGACTTCCGCCCAGAACCGCGGCCAAGCTTTGAATGCCCAGAACGTCAAGCAGACGCGCTTGCGCATCCACCCAGTCTTCCACCGTGAGCACGGGAAAATCCGCGCCGTAGATCTGTCCGGTATCGGGGTTCTGGTGCATGGGCCCGGTAGAGCCAAAGCACGATCCGAGGTTGTTCACCCCGATGACGAAAAAGCGGTTGGTGTCCAGTGCTTTGCCCGGGCCGATCATGGTGTCCCACCAGCCTTCGCTCTTGTCCTGATCCGCGTAGACCCCGGCCACGTGGTGCGAGGCGTTCAGTGCGTGGCACACCAGAACTGCGTTGCTGCTCTCGGCGTTCAGCGTGCCGTAGGTCTCGTACGCCAACCGATAGCTAGTGAGGGCGCCGCCGCTCTGCAGGGCAAGCGGCTCGGAAAAATCCTGGAACTGGGACGTGGCGAGCAGAGGCGGTTGGATCGACATGAAAAAACCCGGCAACGCTAAAAACGCAACCGGGTGGGCTCGGGGTGGTCTTTAGCTGAATTTGTAGCGCGCCCGCAAGCTGTGGCAAATCGGCGCGTGGCTGGCACTATAGCAAAACACGAGAAAGACTCTGAGGGTCCCATTGTTGTTGCGTATAGGCACAAAGTGCAAGGAAAAGCAAATAACCGGCAAGCACCTGCCGAAAGGGCCCATAATGACTGTGTTTTTCGCATGTCGAGTTTTCGGCTGTGAGTAACAGTGCAAGCGGTGTCTGGTCAGTTTCGCGTCTTTGAAGTCGTCACAGGTTTGTTGATTGCGTCGGACTCCATCGCGTTTTTTGGTTTTTTCAGGAGTCCTTCATGGGCAACAAACTTTACGTGGGCAACCTGCCCTACTCTTTCCGCGACGAAGACCTCGAGCAGACTTTCAGCCAGCATGGCGCTGTGTCTAGCGCCAAGGTCATGATGGAGCGCGACACCGGCCGTTCCAAAGGTTTCGGCT